>MFHE01000009.1 GCA_001778495.1 Candidatus Giovannonibacteria bacterium RIFCSPHIGHO2_01_FULL_45_24 | reverse complement strand
ATCGCAGCGTTGATTTGATATTCGACAGAGACAATAAAACATATATTGTCGGGATTAAATCGGGACCAAACTGGGGCAATTCTGATCAGGTAAATATCATAAAAAGAAATTTTAAGACAACAAAGAAAATCCTCCGCGCCAAATTAAGAAAGAAAAACATTATTTCTGTTAATGGTTGTATGTATGGAAAAGACAATAACCCGTATAAAGCAAATAAAGACCGTGATTTGAGTTATTACAAAATTTGCGGGCAAGCTTTTTGGGATTTAATCTCGGGCGACGATCAGTTGTATAAAAAAATAATCCAACCACTTGATAAAGAAGCTAAAAAAAGAGACGAGGTGTTTAAGAAATTGTATGTAAAGAAAATAAACGAAATGACTAAAGATGTCGTTGATCTTTTTTACACCAAGGACAATCTAGATTGGAATAAAATCATTGATTATGTCTCAAAAAAATAACGCTGCCAGAAATTTCATCAATTCGAGCGAATACGAAGCAGTGTGAATAACCTGTGAATAAATAAGTAGATTTAGCTTTATCCCGCACCTTTTTACTAAAAGGTGCGGGATTTACTTTTTGTCCTGCTGTGAGTTACAATGGATATAAAGTGGGAAAATGTGGATAAACCTGTGGATAATGTGGATAACTTTTAAACCATGCTAATAGGCGAATATTTACACATAATAGACCAGAAAAACCGCATTTCAGTACCTTCAAAATTCCGCAAGGATTTAGGAACCCGACTAGTGCTGACGCGAGGGTTGGATAAATGCCTGTTTTTATACCCATTGGGCGAATGGGAAACGCTTGCCGAAAAGCTTGCCAAGCTTCCTTGGGGAAAAGCAGAGAACCGCAGTTTTGTGCGCACTATGATAGCTGGAGCCACGGACGTGGAAATAGATTCTTTGGGGAGAATTTTAGTTCCCGACTATCTCAAGGTTTATGCGAAATTGTCGGAGGCGGTGGTTGTCGTGGGGCTTTACAGCAGAGTGGAGATTTGGAATCCGGATTTGTGGGCGAGCTACAGCGAGCTTTCGCGGGACAGCGTTGAGGCGATAGCGGAGAAATTAGGAGAAAGCGGGCTTTACTGAAATGGAGAAAATCCACGACCCGGCTTTGACGGAAGAATTAAAAGTTCTTTTAAACCTTAAAGAGTGTGATAACGCGATTGACGCAACAATGGACGGCGGCGGGCACGCGCAGATGATGCTCGGGCTGATTGGAGAGAAGGGAACGCTTTTGGGCATAGACCAAGACGAAGCAATGATACAACGGATGTCGAGAATCAAAAATCTTCTGCCGGCGCTGGGCAATTTCAGAAACATTGACCTTTTGGCTAGGCAAAAAGATTTCGGGAAAGCAAGGGCAATTCTCTTTGATTTAGGAATGTCGCGGTGGCATCTGGAGCAAAGCGGGCGGGGATTTTCCTTTGGCAAACCCAAAGAGCCGCTGCTCATGAATTTGGGAACCGATACCCAAAGCGCCGCGGAGATAGTGAATCAATCAAGCGAACGGGAACTTACGCGCATATTCAGGGAATTTGGGGAAGAGCCGCGCGCGGCGCTGGTTGCGAAAAAAGTGGTTTTGGCCAGAAAAAATGGAAAAATACTTTCGGTCGGAGATTTTTTAGGAGCTTTGGGGATAGAGGACATAAGAGGAAAAGAAAGGTTGCTTGCGCGGATTTTCCAAGCGCTGCGTATAGCCGTAAACGACGAATTGGATGCTCTTTTGGAAGGGCTTCGGAAAGGATTTGAAATTTTGCTTCTAGGCGGCCGAATAGCCGTGATATCCTACCATTCTCTGGAAGACCGCATTGTGAAAAACTTTTTTAAGAAATTAAGCGCCGAGGGGAGGGCCAAAATTTTAACAAAAAAGCCGATTGTCGCCGGAGACGAAGAAATTAAGCGTAATCCAAGCGCGCGGTCGGCGAAATTAAGAGTTTTAGAAAAAACATGAGCGTATTTCATTTAACATTTTCATACGCAAGGCCATATATAGCGGCGGGCAAAGAGGCCGCCGATTTGTCTTTAAAACAAAAGGGGCTTATTTTAAAAATCCTGATTTCACTTTTTGTCATTTTCGTCTCGGCGAACCTTTATTTTTCCGGCGCGGTCGTTTCCAAAACCGCGGAAAGAGCAGCGCTCTCCGCCGCGACCAATGAAGCGCTTCAGAGAAGCGGGGGGGCGGAAGCCGCGTTTGTCGCGGCGAATTACGGCAAGAATCTCGAATATTTCTTGGCCCAAGGATACGAAGAGCCCAAAAACCTTGAGATTATCAAAAATTTTATCTATCAGTAAAATATTTTCCGGCAAAAACAGGCTGATTCTCTTGGTTTTTTTGATTACTGCTTTCTCGGCTGCCGCGGCAGGACGGCTTTTTTTTGTTCAAATCGCGCAGCATTCTTATTATTTGGAGCTTGCTAAAAACCAGCAAGGATTCAGGCGCGTGCTTGCCGCGGAAAGGGGGGATATTTATTTTAAAACGAAGGACGGAGAACTTGTAAAAGCCGCCGCGACGAAAATCGGGGCGACGATTTATTTAAACATGAAACTGCTGAACGATCCCGACGGCATCTTGAGCAAACTGGACTCCATTACTCCCGTAGACAAAGGATTGTTTTATAAAATAATAAAAAAAACAAACGACCCTTATGAAGTTTTAAAGCGCCGCGTAGGATGGGAGGAGGCAGAAAAAATCTCCGCGCTCAAGCTGCCGGGCGTCGGCATTGAAGAAGAAAGATGGCGGTATTATGCCGGAGACGCTTTGGGCGGCCACGTGCTGGGATTTGTTTCCGCAGAAGACTCAAATGAAGAACCGAGCGGCAAATACGGAGTTGAAAAATATTACGACGGCGCTTTGCGGGGCGAAAGCGGGAGCGTTTCCGGCGACCAGGACCCCAAGGGCTTTTTTATCGCGCTTACTGATGAGCTCAAAGTGGATGCCGCGGAGGGGGAAGACATTATTTTAACGATTGAGCCCTCGCTTCAGCGTGTTGCCGAGGCGGAATTAGCCAAATTAAAAACCAAATGGAAGGCAAAAAGCGGGGGAATTTTAATTATTGACCCGAAAAGCGGCGAGATAAAGGCGCTTACCGGCATCCCCAATTTCAATCCGAACGAATACCAAAAAGAAAAAAATCTTGGTGTTTTTTTAAACCCGTTTACGGAAAAAATATTTGAGCTTGGGTCGGTATTTAAACCGCTTACTATGGCCGCTGCAATGGACCAGGGCGCCGTTGGACCGCAAAGTACCTACATTGACAAGGGCGAGGTGACCATAAACGGCAGAACTATTAAAAACTTTGACGGCAAGGCCCACGGCGAGCGCACTATGACGCAGGTTTTGGAGGAATCTTTAAATACCGGCGCGGTTTTTGCGATGCAAAAAGTCGGCGGCGAGAAATTAAAAGAATATTTTCACGCGTTTGGCCTCGGAGAAAAAACCGGCGTGGACCTGCCGGGCGAGCTTAAGGGCGATTTGAGCAATTTGGAATCCGGCCGCGAGATTGAATTTGCGACGGCGGCTTTCGGCCAAGGAATAGCAGTGACGCCGCTTGAGCTCGCTATGGCGCTCTCGGCCGTCGCGAACGGCGGCAAGCTTATGCAACCCTATTTGAAAGATGGCGCCGGCCCGAAGTTTAAGCGGCAAGTTATAAAAGAGGAAACTTCCGAGACAATCACAAAAATGCTTGTTGACGTGGTGGATATGTCTTTGGCCGGTGGGAGGGCTAAGATGCCGCATTATTCCATTGCCGCGAAAACTGGAACCGCCCAAATGCCCAACGCCGGCGGCAGGGGATACTCCGACAATTTTTTGCACTCTTTCTTCGGTTACTTTCCGGCTTACAATCCCAGATTTTTGATTCTTATGTTTTTAGAGCGCCCGCAGGGCGTGAAATACGCCTCTCAATCAATGACCGATACCTTCAGGTCCTTGGTTGAGTTTTTAATAAATTACTACACCATACCTCCAGACAGATGATTAAGAAAATTTTAACAAAAATATTGGTTTGGGAAGCAAAGATGGCCATAAAGCGGCACAAGCCCGAAATCGTAGGCATTACCGGTTCCGTCGGCAAATCTTCCACAAAAGAAGCCGTGGCGGCGGTGCTGGAGAGGAAGGGTAGCGTAAGAAAAAGCGCAAAAAGTTACAATAGCGAACTTGGCTTGGCGCTCGCCGTCTTGGGGCTCAAAACCGCCTGGCGGAGCCCTTTGGGATGGATAAAAAATGTTTTTTATGGTTTTAAAGAAATTTTTAACCTGCCTGCCGGCAAGGCAGGCAAAAAATTTCCGGAAATTCTGGTGCTGGAGATGGGTGTTGACCGCCCGAGAGATTTTGAAAAGATGCTCAATATCGTAAAGCCGGATATCGGCATAGTCACGGCTATGGGGGAGCCGCCTGTGCATGTTGAATTTTTTTCCGGTCCGGAAGAAGTCGCCCGTGAGAAATCAAAGCTGATAAAAGTTCTCCCCGCGTCCGGCTGGGCTATTTTGAATTTTGACGATTTGGCGGTTTTGGATATGAAATCAAAAACCGGAGCGCGGGCGATAAGCTTTGGCTTGGGCAAGGGCGCGGACGTAATCGCCTCCAATTATAAAATTTCAGAGGAGGGGATTTCTTTTAAAATGGAATATAAGGGCGCCTCGGTGCCGGTTAAATTAAAAAATGTCTTCGGCAAACATTATATTTATTCGGCCCTCGCCGCCGCCGCCGCCGGCATCGCGCACGAGATGAATCTTATTGAAATTTCCGAGGCGCTTTCTCTGGCCGAGCCGCTTCCGGGGAGGATGCGGCTGATTCCGGGGATTAAAAATAGTTTGATTTTGGACGATTCTTACAACGCGTCCCCTTTGGCAACCCACGCCGCCCTGGATACTTTAAAAGAATTGGAAGCCGCCAGAAAAATAGTCGCTTTCGGCGATATGCTGGAAATCGGCAAATTTACCATCGTCGCCCACCAGGCGGTGGGCGAGAAGGTTGCAAAAACCGCGGATTACTTCGTCACCGTGGGGCCGCGGTCGCGCTTCGCCGCTGAAGAATCCTTGGCAGAGGGCATGCAAAAAGAACAAGTCGCCAGCTTTTCCGAGGCGCGCGAAGCCGCGGCGCATCTGAAAAAAATAATAAAAGAAGGCGACCTGATTTTGGTTAAGGGGTCGCAGTCAATGCGGATGGAGCGCGTGACCGAAGAACTTATGGCGCATCCCGAAAAAGCAGCAAGCATGCTTGCAAGACAGGACGAATACTGGAAAAATAAAGAATAAATCGGGCCCCTGTCGTCTAGCTTGGTCTAGGACATCGCGTTCTCAGCGCGGGAACCCGGGTTCAAATCCCGGCGGGGGCATAGACCTTTGTTCAGACGATTGATTGAGTTCATCCTGTCGCGTATAATTGGGATTATGGTTCACAAACGCGAAAAATTGACTAAGAAGGAGCAAGCCGCGCAAGACGCGTTCATGGCGAAGCTCGACATCAAGAAGCGCAAGACCCAAACGCCTGTCATCGTAGCTATCATCGGCCTAGTTGGTTCTGGCAAGAGTTCGGTGGCGCAAGAGCTTGCCAAGCACATCGGCGCAACAGTCATCGAGGGCGATGACATTCGCATCGAGCTTCGCAAGCAAATGGAAAATTGAACTATGCTTGACATAAAATTTATCAGAGAAAATAAGGATTTAATAAAAGAGGCGGCGCGGAAGAAGCATGTAATGGTTGATATTGACCAGCTTTCGGCGGTGGATGAAAAGAGGCGGGCGCTGATTGCCGAAGTTGACGCGCTAAGGCAGGAACATAAAAAATTTACCGGAGCGTCCGAAGAAGCAAAAATTTCAAAAGACAAGCTTTCCCATAAAGAGTTTGAACTCGGCGCCGTAGAAAAAGAGTTTGAAGAGCTGATGCTGCTGGTGCCGAATGTCCCGGATCCCTCGGTGCCGGAAGGAGAATCCGACGCGGAAAATCAGGAAATCCGCAAATGGGGAGAGATAAAAGTTGAGCACGGCAAAAATTATCTGAACTTGATGCAGTCGCGCGGCGCGCTTGACCTTGAGCGCGGGGCCAAAGTTTCGGGATTTCGGGGATATTTTTTGAAGGGAGACGCCGCGCTTTTGTCCATGGCGCTTTGGCAATTTACTCTGGATGTTTTGATTAAAAAAGGATTTGCGCCATTTTTGGCTCCGGTTTTGATAAGAAGAGAAAATTTAGTCGGTACGGGATGGGTTGGCGGAACCACGCCGAAGGAGGGAGAAGACGTTTATAAGACACAGGACGATTTATATCTCTCCGGCACGGCCGAGGTTCCCATGATGGGCTATCACGCGGATGAAATTTTAAAAGAGGAGGAATTGCCGAAAAAATATGTCGCGTTTTCGCCGTGTTTCCGGCGGGAGGCCGGCAGTTACGGCAAAGATGCGAAAGGCATCTTCCGCGTCCACGAATTTTTCAAGGTTGAGCAGGTTATTTTGTGCCGCGCGGACCATCAGGAATCAGTGAAATGGCATGAAGAGCTTACGAAGAATTCGGAAGAAATTATGCAATCTCTTGAAATTCCTTACCGCGTGGTTATAAATTGCGGGGGCGATTTGGGTTTGGGGCAAGTTAAAAAATACGATATTGAGGCATGGATTCCTTCGGAAAAAAGATACCGGGAAACCCACTCGGCTTCATATTTTCATGATTTTCAGACAAGACGGCTAAACATCAAGTATAAAGATTCCGCCGGCAAAATCCATTTCGCGCATTCATTAAATAATACCGCCATCGCGACCCCGCGCGTTTTGGAAGCGCTTCTGGAAAATCACCAAGAACCGGACGGTTCCATAAAAATTCCCGCGGCGCTCCAAAAGTACTTCGGGAAAGAAAAAATATAAAATCTTGATGAAATATGGACCTCCAGGATTATTATCGGCAAAAGCGAAGGAGGGCGGCGGCGAGAATTTTCGGGGTTTCATTGGTTTTGCTGCTAGTCGCGCTCGCTGCCTCGTGGGGATTTTTCTGGATACCTTTATTCCGCATCACTCAAATCAAAGTCTATAATTACCCGGCTGAAGAGAGCGTGAAAAATGCTGTAAAATTATATCTGGAATCGCGAAATAAGATTTTTCTGCCAAAAAATAGTTTCTGGCTTCTTGACGCGGCGGACATTGAAAATATTTTAAAAAGTAAGGATTTCGGCGTGCCGAAAGCAAAAAAAATATTCCCGCGCGGATTGAGCATAAGTTTCCCGGAGATTTTGCCTTGGCTTATTTTCTGCCCCGCAGAGGACGCGTGTTTTTATATTGCAGATTCCGGCGAGCTTGGAGACCGCGCCCCGCGTTTCAGCGAAAATCCGCTGCCGGAGCTCTATTTAGCCCAAAAAAGCGCGACCAAGATAGGGGACAGAATTATAAGCGAGAAGGAAGCGAGCTTTCTGACATTTTTTACGAGCGCGCTTAAAAGCATGTCAGCGATGCCGGAGAGAATAGAAATCTTTGCTGGCGGAATCAAAATTTACTTAAAAGAGGGGTGGTTTATTTTAGCATCCGCTGAACTCCCGCCGGAGAAAGCTGCGGGGGACCTCAAACTGCTTTTAGACCAAAAAGTTGGAGGGGAGCGCCCGGCGCTTGAATACGTAGATATGCGCTTTCCCAACAAGGCGTTCTACAGGTTAAAATCTGTAAATTAAAATTGAACTGCCGGCGCGCGCGGCAGGATTTTTATTTTTCAGCCAAGGATAAGAATCCTCCGACCCGGCTAAACTATTTATGGAAATCGCGAAATAGCTTCCCAAGGGAGGCGCGCCCTTTGCTGACCACCACGGCTCAAATTTATCGCCCAGATAATATTTAGGCGAGCCACCTCCGAAATAATCAAGATAAATTTTATCTAGATTGTTTTCTTTCACCCAAAACGTCAAACGTTTCAGGTCCTGTCCCCAGTCATAATTGGAATCGGTTGCGATTTTATAGCCGTTATCCATCCCGCTGCCCAAAAGATTGTAGTAGGAAAGATAATAAGGGAACGCCAGAATCATTTCAGCAACCATCCATAGCATAATGGGCCATATAAAAATATTTTTACGAATTGCCGCCAATTTTTCGGCGACTAAAAAATATAAAAACGGAAAAGTAGGCAGAACGTGCCGCACGCCGATGTTGAGCGGGTTTAAAATTGAGCTAACCCAGTAAAAAACTATGAAAATTAGACTCGCCAATACTTGGACGTCCGGCGTCCAAGTGGACGCTGGATGTCTTAAGAATAATAAAAATGCAAAAAGCGCCAGAATATAAAATCCTAACTGCTCTTTCGTGAGCGCCAAAACCGGAAAATAAGACCACCACCCCTTTGATGAAATTTCACCCATAAAATAAGCAGTGTTCCCGCCGGCGGTGCGCCGCGCAACCATCAAAAATCCTTGCAGGTAGAGTCCAAGCGGCCTTGTGAGCATTTGTTCGGTCAGCCAAAAATCCAGCTTGGCTAAATATGGATACTGATAACCAGCAAGGATGTATCGCGCGTCTTTCGTCTGCTGATCATGCGGATAATTCCAGATTTGGGGAATATATGTAGTGTAAATTACAACAAGCGCGATGAAGCCAGCCAGCAGAAAATTCTCAATTTTTAAATTCCAGTTTTTAAATATTAAAATTATTAAATAAATCGGGAGTAATAAAACTAAAGAGAATTTAAAAAGCAAGACAAGCCCCAACACTATGCCGAGCCAAGTTGCCGATTTTAAGTTTTGCTTTTCTAAAAACTTTAAGAAAAAAATAACCCCCAGGAAAAATCCAAGTGCGGCGCCGACATCCGTGGTAACATATCTGCCGTGTGCCAAAAAAGTGGGGGAAATGGCGAAAAAAAATAAAGTAGGCAGCCCCACCTCCGCGCCATAGCGCTTTTTTACCCAAGAAAATAATATCCAGCCAGACAATACTGTAAGCAAAATCATCGGCAGGCGCGACCAGAAAAGAATTTGGTCGGCATTATTGCCGGCTTCGTATAAGAGATAGTTGCCGGCTGCCCATTGGCGGTCATTTACATTGTCTATTGTCCAAAATGGCTGCGCCGCGATATTTTCTTTTAAGTTTAAAAACAAAAGCGGCAAAGCAGCCACGCTTTTTAAAAGTGGAGGGTGCTCCGGATTCAGCCGCCCGTCCTTATATTTTAAATAGGTGTACCCGGCCCCAATATGCGCAACCTCATCAAAAATCGCCGAATCGTTCCAGCTTGAACCAACCATCAGCCCCAGCATTACCGCAAGCATTAAAACCGCGATCGCGTTTGCATATTTGTTCATAACTATATTCTAAATCCAGCAAGGCCCATGGCATACTTGACAAACAATATCCTTTATGCTAGTCTTAAAGCAGAGGGAGGTGATAAAAAATGGGCGATTTTAGCGGTTTGTTGGGGAAATTCGTCGTGGCTCGCCGCGGCTTGGAGATCACAGATGTGCTGGTGGCCTGAGAGATACTCGGCGTCTATGTCGATCGCAATAACAACGCATTGCTCGTGCTGTGGCTCTCGCGGCCCGTGAAAGAGATGGGTGTCCTGGCAGTGGTGCCTCTGATTAGGGCTACGCTTTTTGGAAACTCAGTTGCTGCGTTTAATGCTTATGATGCAGCATGCCGCCAGGTGTAGAACAATTATTTGGTTCGCAGCACCACAAATCCCAGACTTGCGTTCAGACGCAGGTTCGGGATTTTTTGTTTTAATTTTGAATACTTATTGTGCTTGCAAATAAAATTGATAACTGCTAGTCTATACATATCCACACGATCGTATTAAAGTGTATAGAAGTATGAAGAAATTAAATCTTACTAAATTGGTGCTGAAAACTGTCGGCGAAATGGGTATCGCAACTTTAGATTCTTTCTTTCCCAAGAAATACCCGCAAGCCAGGTTGTGGAGACAACTCTTGAGTCTAGATTCAGATTATCAATTTAAGCGCCAGACTTTTTCCGTCATTTTGACCAGACTACAAAAACAAGGTTTAGTGGAAAGAAAAAATAACAAATGGGGGATAACAAATTTTGGCAAAAAATTTATCAAAAACATGAAAACGGCTGATGTGTTTGATTTACCCCAAAAAGACGGCATTTTAAGGCTCGTAATATTTGACGTTCCGGAGCGCGAGCGAAGAAGGCGCGATTGGCTAAGACTAGAATTAATCGCTTGCGATTTTAAGCTGTTGCAGAAAAGCGTATGGATGGGGGAGAGGCCGTTACCGCAAGAATTTCTGGAAAATTTGGAAGAGATGAATTTATTGCCCCATATTCATATTTTTACCGTGTACAAAAGAGGCACTATCAAAACTGATTATTAAGGTTATCTATACAAATTTACACGATCGTGAGTAATTGTATAGTTCAGTAATTTTTTAATACAACAAATCCCGGCGTCGTATCCAAACGGAGACTCGGGATTTTTTGTTTTAATGTTTTATAAATTGTTGGTTTTGATTCGACAGGAATAATAATACACCAGCTTGAGCAATCTATGCTATCAAAGCCGCCTACGCCAAAATAATAAATATTTTTTTCTTTTTGGCGCGATTCAAAAAAAGTGTTTGTGATGAAAATAATCGGCTGAAAAGACATAGGTGTTCCGCGCATATCAACTCTTTCCGTGGCATCAGTAACCACATATTTTTTAATTTCTTTAGGTTGAGCATTTAGCCAATTGGTTTTTTCCGTCAGATTAGTCTGAAACGCCTGATAGACGTTGGAGTTAGGCGCCCAGCGGATGAAATAGGTATTATAAGTATGCGCTGCGGCAGCTATAAAAAACACAAAAAGCAAAAGTGTTGCTTCTTTCGCGACGCGATTTAGCTGCGCTATTTTTTCTGGATAATTTGTTTTTTGTTTATCCAGCCATTCATTAAATTTCTGAATAATCCATTCCAGCCCAAGCGCGGCAAAAATCATTGCTGAAGGAATCAAAACGATTGCGCGAAGAGCGTGAGGTAAAGATTCGTTGGAGAGTGCGACCGGAAGGAGCATAACGATGAACCAGAGTAAAGTAAATTTCAATGGGAAAGAAGGAACCCGCCCCCCAACCCCCTCCATAGGGGAGGGGGAAGAAAGAGATTCCGAATCTCTTTCGGGGGTGGGTTTTAAGATTGCTTTAATGCTCAACCATAACCCTAGCAAAAACAGCAAGCCAACTGGCCACCAAAACTGAGGTGAGCCGGCGAGGTTGTGCCGCCAGTTAAAATCGCCCGCGACATTAAACATTCCCAGCGTCTTTATAAGATTTTCTGAGAATTGTCCGAGCGGATTCGGGGCGTCAAAAATTGAGATAGCCGCCGTCCGCCCTAAAAAATCCTGCGGATTTTGCACGTAATACCAAAGCAGGGGGAGCGCTGCCAGAAACGTTGCAAAAATAAAAAGGCCGATGAGGCATGGCGGGCAGAACTTGGAAGCCGGACTTCCAAGTTGAAGTCCGGCTTCCTGATTTTTCCGGCCCGTATAAAATCTCCAAAGCGGTAAAACCGCAATCAGCGGAGCGATGCGGTAAGCGATATACGAATGGAAGCCGAGGCCGAAGAGCAAGCCGGCTAAAATAAAAAGTGATTGTTTTAGTTTGCGCGCGCCTAAAAATAAAAAATAAAAACTCCACACGAAAAAGAACGGCGCCATTATTGCGCGGAATCCTATGCGCGAAAAATTAATATGCCAGAAGCTGGTTGCGAGGAAAAAAGACGCAAAAAGCGCCACGCGCCTGCCAAAGAGTTCGCGCGTCATTAAATACAGCCCAAGCACCGTCAACACCCCAAATATCGCCGAAGGCAGCCTCAAAACCCACGTTTCAGCGCCAAATGATTTTATAAAGACGGATTGAATGTTTATAAAAAGGCCTTCGCGGCCGAAATTTTCCGGATAAAAAACTTTCCATCCATTAGTTTCAATAGCCCGCAGCGCGTTGACGCCGTTTACCGCTTCGTCTGCCCAAAGCCCCGGCGGGGCGTTCTTTAAATCCCAGAAACGGAAAAACGCGGCCAGAAGCAATATCAAAACGACTAAACCCCAGCGGTTTTTCATAAAATTATTATAACATGTTATCATTTAATTATGCCCGAAGCAGGATTACACGAAGAAATAAAATTGCTTGAAGAGCGGCTTGAGGCCAAAAAAAGGGAGCTGGCCGGAAGCGGCGAGCAAAAGCACGAAAAAGAGATTTTTAGAGAAGTCATAAAAGATGCCGCCGCCTCAAAACCGCCGGCGCCGCTTCCGCAAAGCCAGCTTGCGGACGACGACGCTAAGCAAAAAGCGTATGAGCTGCAGGAGAAAGAACACGCCGAAATAATTGATTCTCTGGTGGAGCTCGCGCTTACCAAAGGGCTGGCTTCAGCCATTAAAGTCGCGGAGGCAATGAAAAATCCGCATATTCTGGATGAATTTCACGACACGCTGGCAGATAAATATTACGAAAAACTTTTAGAGTCCAGGAAAATTAGATGAATCCGGCCACTTTCTACTTTTTTTTATTTATAACGCTGGCGCTCTGGCTCTGGCTTTTTTCCGTGATTTGGATAAAAAAAGAAAGGCGCGCCCGCGGAGTAAGCGCCGGACTTGGGCTGGGGCTTTATTTGGTCAGCATCCCGGAAGCAAGAGGCGAAAAAGCGGGAGAGGCGCAGGCGGCAAAAGATTTTATTTTAAAAATGGAAAATTTTCTCGCGGGCTTGGGCTCAATTCAAAGAAAGGGAATTGCTAGCAAAATTTTAGGCAATCCGCAATTCGCGTTTGAGATCGCTGCGCACAACCGCGGGAGCGAGATATTTTTCTACGTAGCTTTCCCGAGGGCTTACGAAACTTTGCTCCAAAACCAGCTTCACGGCGCCTTTCCGGAAGCCAAAATAGAAAAAAGGCCGGATTACAATATTTTCAATTTAGAGGGGGCAACAGCCGGCGCCTCCGCATTTTCCGCCGAATCGGAACTCTTGCCCATAAAAACCTATCAGAAATCCGGAAGCGACCAACTGGAAACGATAACTTCGGCGCTTTCGGGAGTAAAAGAATTCGGCGAAGGCGCGGCTTTACAGGTAGTTTTGAGAGTTGGAGGAGGAAACATAAAAAACCGCGCGCACATAGCGGCAAAAAAAATCAAAGAGGGAGAAAGCAAAAAAGAAGCCCTGGGCAAAAGCGGTTTTTGGGGAGCGCTTTTGAAACTTCTTTCCCCATCAAAAACCGACAGGGAAAAGAGCGACGTGAGTTACGATGAGGAAACAGCGAAACTTTTTGAAGAAAAGGCATCAAAACCGGCATTTGAGTGCAATATCCGCATTCTTGCCTCGGCCGAGAGCGCGCTCTCGGCCGATAAGATTTTGAAAGGCCTCGCGGGAGCTTTTTTGCAGTTTGAAAATCCGGAAGGAAACGGCTTGAAAATTAAAGAGCTTGGCGGAAAACGTTTAAGAAAATTGGTTGAGCATTTTTCTTTCCGCCTTTTTGACGAAAAAACAAAAATAATTTTAAACGTTGAAGAAATCGCGAGCATTTACCATTTTCCGTATCTGAAAAAGGCCGCTCCCTCCGTGCGCACCTTAAAAGCGAAAGAAGCCGCGCCGCCGGTAAATCTGCCAAAAGATGGCATTTTGCTCGGCAAGAGCTCTTTTAGGGGGGAGGAGCGCGAAGTGCGGTTCAAAAAAGACGACCGCAGAAGGCATTTTTATATTATTGGCCAGACCGGTACCGGGAAATCCGCGCTTATGCAAAATATGGTCCAGCAGGATATTTTGGCCGGCGAGGGTGTGGCGGTCGTGGACCCGCACGGCGACCTTATTGAAAAAATCTTGCCCCTGATTCCTTCGGAGCGCGCCGGGGAGGTGATTTATTTTGACCCCGGGGATGTCGCGCGCCCAATGGGTCTCAACATGCTGGAGTTTGACCTCCGCTATCCAGAACAGAAAAGCTTAATCGTCAACGAGCTTTTGGAGATTTTCAACAAGCTTTTTAACATGTCCATCGCCGGCGGGCCGATGTTTGAACAATATTTCAGGAACGCTGCGATGCTGGTAATGGAAGACCCCGAAAGCGGGAACACGCTTTTGGAAATCCAGAGAGTTTTTGCGGACAAGTCATTCCGCGATTTTAAGCTCTCGCGCTCCAAAAATATAGTCGTGGAAACCTTCTGGAAGCAGATTGCCGAGCGCGCCTCGGGAGAGCAGTCCATCGCCAATATGGCGACTTATGTTGTGAGCAAATTTGACGGATTTTTGTCCAATGACATTATGCGCCCGATAATCGCCCAGCAAAAGTCGGCTTTTAATCTGCGCGATGTAATGGACCAGAAAAAAATCCTTCTTTTGAATCTGTCTAAGGGGAAACTTGGCGAGCTTAACTCAAATCTTTTGGGGCTCATCATGGTTGGTAAAATTTTGATGGCCTCGCTCTCAAGAGTGGACAGGCCCGAAGCGGAGCGCGGCGATTTTTATCTCTATATTGACGAGTTTCAAAATGTGACCACGAAATCCATAGCCACAATCCTTTCCGAGGCGAGAAAATACAAATTAAATATGACCGTCGCGCACCAGTTCATAGGCCAGCTGGACGAGGATATTAAAAAGGCGATTTTCGGAAACGTCGGCTCCATCTGCTCTTTTAGAATCGGCTCCGACGACGCCGAGTATGTGGAAAAACAATTCCAGCCGATATTTTCCGCGGAGGACCTTTTAAATATTGATAATTTCAACGCTTATCTCAAATTGCTGATTGACGGCCAAACCTCAAAGCCCTTTAATATAAAGACTCTGCCTCCGGAAAGCGGACGCGGCGAGATGGCCGATTATATAAAAGAGCTTTCGCGCTCCAAATACTCACGCGAGCGCGAGGAAGTGGAGGAGGAAATAAGAAAAAGGCACCAGGCCTTGTAAAATTGTGCAAAATGCTTACAATTAATGTAATTAACAACTAATTAAAACCATGGAAGGACCTCCGGTAAATGAGAAAAACAATAATCCTTTTCTAGAAACAAGGGATAAATATAAAGAATCGGCGTCGGAATTGCAAAAAAATACTGCCGAAGTTCAGGCTGCAAAGTACGAAACAATCCTTTATAGACTAATGAAAAGAAGCGGCGATAATACAGATTTAGTAAACGCATTAAACGAGTTTCTTGGCGCCCTTGAGCATCAATCGATGTTCGGAAATGAAGATGATCCGTTGTCACAAAAACGAGTAGAGGAGCTTGCTAAATTTGTAAAAGAAAAAGCGGAGGAATTGCGACCCGATCAGGAAAGAGGTTGGTAATTTATGCCCGAACAATCGCCAAAAATTGAAACGCAAGAAAAAATGGAATTTTTGCCGTATTTTTCGACGGATTTGGAGCGTGCAAAAGATGGGCTCGCGAAATTCAACGAGGTTTTTAAGAAAAGCGAAGTTTTAAGAAAAGCCACGGAAAACGGTGGGAATAGAAAAATTCTTCTAAGCATTATGGGTCTTTTCCCAGAAATGGGTTTTTATGGAGGAACTGGGTTTGATAGAATGAAAACGGAGCAAGAACGCAAGGAACTCCAAAAAATTTACGAAGAAGAATTTGGTTTGAAACTACTTTTTTGGAATGAACCGGCCGAAGGCAAACAGTGGCAGTGTTCAATTATAAACCCGGCGTCGGTTGAGAAAGTGATTAAAAACTGCCCAATTCCAGATTTATTTCCGGAGGAAGCACGGCGCGATTCTGTTAAATGGGTTTTAAGTAATAAGTTTGAGTGGGACGATCCAGATTCTGACGGAGATTTTAATGATGAAGAAATTAGAAAAAGAGCTGCACGCTTTGGAATATTAAGCGGTTACGCCCCACGCGCCTCGGCGGCTTATCCAGATTTCAAACTTGCCGAGAAAACAATTGTGAATAAGCTTGGCGAAAAAGAACAGAAGTTTTACAGCAAATATGTGCGCAGCGAAAAAGATGATAGAAAATTGTCCGGACAATTAGAAAGTTTGCTTGCTTCTAGTTTAGAAAAAGGCGTAATATCGAGTTTTCAAGCAAAACTTTTAAGAAATAACATTGTTCATAAAGACATGGCGGGGTTCGGCTACGGATTTTTTGACGAAGACGAAAAATATTTTGATAATATAAGAATAATATTCGATAAGCTCGGGATAAAAAGCAATACATGATTATCAAAAAAGATTATTGGATTGGGGCGATTGCGGGGTTTTTGACCGGGGCGCTTGCGCTGGCGATTTTATATTTTTTAAAAATTTCTTTCCCGTATCAAAATCTTGCCGCTTTGGTCTTGCTGCCGGTTCTTTGGGCAGCTGGGGTTTGGTTCGGTGATTTTCTCGGAGCGCGTGTGAAGCCATTTGTTTCGCAATTCGGCCGCTATGCCGCCGCCGGATTTTTATCCACGGCGATTGATTTTTCGGTTCTCAACCTGACAAGCTATCTTACGGGCGTGACCGCCGGCATAATTGTCGGCTGGGTCAACGCGCCCGGGTTTTTAATCGCGGTGGTAAACGGATACCTGTGGAATAAGCTTTGGGTTTTTAAAGATTACAATAACGACGGCTTGTTCCGTGATTTCCCGAAGTTTTTCGCGGTCGGAATAGGCGGGCTTATAATAAACAGCGTCCTTATTATAGCGCTTACAACCTACGCGCCCGCCTCAATTATTGAGACGATCGGGCCGTCAAAATGGCTGAATTACGCGAAATTTATCGCCAACATCGCAGTGCTCATCTGGAATTTTACCGGTTTTAAATTTATAGTGTTTAAAAAATAATATGTCGCAGGTTTTCTACAGAAAGTACCGCCCGCGGAAATTTGAGGAAGTGGTGGGGCAGGAAAGCACGGTCCGCATTTTACAAAATGCGGTTTCAAAAAAACGCATTGCCCACGCTTATCTTTTTTCCGGCCCCAGAGGCACCGGCAAAACTACCGTTGCCAGAATTTTAGCGAAAGAAGTCGGTTCATACGAAGAAGATATTGTTGAAATTGACGCCGCCTCTTCGCGGGGGATAGATGAGACGCGGGCTTTGAGAGAGGCCGTAAGAACTCTGCCGCTCCGCTCGCCTTACAAAGTTTACATCATAGATGAGGTGCATATGCTGACCAAGGAATCCTTCAACGCGCTTTTAAAAACTCTGGAGGAGCCGCCGGAGCACGCAATTTTTATTTTAGCCACAACGGAGCTTGCCAAAGTCCCGGACACCATCGTCTCCCGCGCCCAGCATTTTCAGTTCAGAAAAATATCCATACCAGATATCGTGCGGGAGCTCGCAAAAATAACAAAAGAAGAAAAACTGGACGCGGACGAAGACGCGCTCAAGCTAATCGCTTTTTTTGCGGACGGCTCGCTCCGCGACGCCGAAAACATTTTATTCCAGATGGCCGGACTCGGCCAAAAATCGATGAAAGAAACCGACGTCCGCGGGCTTTTGGGCGCGCCGGAGGAGGAGGCGGTTGAAAAGCTCATTTCCGCTTCTTTGGACGGGAACGCTAAAGAGACGCTTGAGGTTTTGGATAAAATTTTGGAGGAGGGGACTGATCCCGCGTTTTTGGGGAAACTGCTCCTTCGGAGCTTCCGAGCCATTTTATTTTTAGCGCTGGACCAAAAAACCGAGAGGCTCTTGGAGCATGAATTTACTGCTGATGAGATAGGTTTCTTCAAAAAAGAATCGGCTGCGGGCCTAGCCCGCTCTGAATACGCCGTACGCCAATTGATTGAGGCGCTCCGCGCCCCTGCGGACGATTTCATTGCTCATCTCCCCCTGGAGCTCGCGTTGATTAAGATTGCGACTTATGTTAAATAATATTTTATTGCCGGGTCGTCTAACGGTAGGACATGGGCCTTTGGAGCCCAGTATCTTGGTTCGAATCCAAGCCCGGCAGCAATGGAAAAAAAATTAATTGCTGGACTGGACATAGGCGGGTCAAAGATAAGGGCGGTGCTATGGGACGGTAAAAATGTTTTGGCTGCACGCGAAGCAAAGACGCCAAAAAATTTAAGCGGATTTAAAAAAACTCTAAAAAAGTTGGTTGGGAGCCATCCTAAAATTGGTATCGCTGTGCCTGGAAGAGCAAGAAACGCCATTTTTATTTCAGCAACAAATCTGCCCTATATCAGAAATTTTGATTTTGCTAAGTTTTTTTTTGATAAAAAAGTGAAGGTTGCTCATGACGCGTGGTGTTTCGCGCGAGCAGAGTATGAAGACAGGCGGACGACGTTTTTCCTGACTCTTGGGACTGGAATCGGCCGCGCGGCAGGCAAATGCGGCAAAGTTTTAAAAATAAAAAACTTTGAATATCCCGCGCGCTGGGAGAGAAAATATAAAAAAATCAGGGATAGCCATAACAACGCAGCGCTCGCGATGTTTTTGGCGAAGAAGCTGAATGGCGTTATTAAAACTTACAAAATAGAGAAAGTTGTCATCGGCGGGGGAGCTGCCTCTGGGCAGACTAGGAAAAATTTCGCCGCCAAGCTTCAAAAAACGCTTGGCTTGCCGGTCAAAAAATCTAAGCTTAGCAAAAACTCCGTGGCTATCGGAGCCGCGATGTTATTTCAATAGCGTCTTTATGCCCGCGCAAAAACGCCTCCCAGGACATTTCTTTTTTGCCTTCCGGCTGGACGATAAGGGGCTTTAAAATGCCGCTTATAATCTCTGCTTTTTTTATCTTTAAAATTCTGCCGTTTTTCATTTTAGTATACGCTCCAGGCCATGGGTCGTAAGCCCGCACCATTTTTTCTATGTGGTCGGCGGGTTTTGACCAATCAATCTCCCCGTCTTTTTTTGTGAGCAGCTTGGTATAAGTCGCTCTGGAATCGTCCTGTTCTTTCGGCGCGATTTCTCCGGAAAGCCATTTTTCAATGGTCGGAATTAAAAGCGTGGCGCCTTCCAGGGCAAGCTTGCCGGTTAAATTCAAACAAGTATCATCCGGCTCTATCACGATTTCTTTTTGGACTAAAATCGGCCCTGCGTCCGGCTTCTCTGTGGCTATATGTATAGTCACGCCGGTGGTTTTATCCCCAGCCAAAATGGCGGATTGCACGGGAGAAGGCCCGCGCCAGCGGGGGAGAAGCGAGGGATGGGCGTTTAAAAATCCATTTTTCGGAAGTTCCAAAACTGCTTTCGGTATGATTTTTCCGAAATAAGCGATAACGCCCAAATCCGCGTCTTCGGCTCGGGTGACGATTTCAAAGTCGGCACTTTTGAGAGCGTCAAGATATATTTCAGAAAAACCCTTAAAGCCGCCGAAGAAAATAATTTTGAAACTCGAAGCTTGTATCATGAATCACGTTTCAAGTTATAAGTTTTAAGATTTCGCGCTTTGTCAATGAATAAAACGCCGTCCAAGTGGTCCAGTTCGTGCTGGATTACTCGCGCAAAAAGCCCCGAGGCGCCGCGCTGATGCTTTTTCTCGGACTCGTCTAAATACTCAATTGTAATTTTCTCTGCCCTCGGCACTTCGCCGTAAATCCCGCGCACCGAAAGACACCCTTCAACGTCTTTTATCTTTTTAGACGCCGATTTTTTAAGGGCAGGGTTTATAAAAACCAAATACTCCGTATTTCTCTTTTTGTTTTTATCTCCGATTTTTTCGTGCAACTCCGCGGCATTTTTTATGGCAGCTTCCTTGGCAACCAAAAAAATCCGGAGAGAAACTCCGATTTGCGGCGCGGCGATGCCGATGCCGTCCGGCTCCGCGAACATCGCCTTGGCCATTTTTACTATCAGCGCTTTGACTTCAGCGGATTTTATATTAGCGACTTTTTCAGCGTTTCCCCGCAATATTTGGTTTTCCTTTTGCAGAATCATATCTGACGAGGATAATGCTTTTGAAAAATCGTGTCCATATCTTTCCAAAAATTGACCTGCCTAATTTTTCTCTCAAGCTCCTCCAGCATATTTTTGGAAAGCATGGCGCCTATCTTGGGCTGGAGCTTGGGCTTTTTGGCCAAAAACCAGGCCGCCAGCATCTCAAGCTGAACGCGGGAAAATTTTTTAAGCGCCAGTTTTACCAGTTTGCCGTCCTTGCCGCGCTCAAAAACCGCCTTTTCCTTGCGGATTTTTTGGCAGGCGTCATGGAAAAAATCAATAAACGCCTTTATTTCATTTTTTGCCGGTTTTTGCATAATTTACTATAATTTAATTATATCATGCCCATAAAAAATTTATTTTGGCTCGTCGGCATTTTGATAATTTTATATTTGCTTATAAGTTATTCCGTGCTCAAAAAACAAAATTTGAGCTACGGCGTTACTTTCTCGCAAAAATTTTCGGAAGAGTTGGGATTGAATTGGCGCGAAAATTATTTGGCGATTTTAGACGATTTAAAAGTAAAAGATCTGCGACTCGTGGCTTATTGGGATCTCGTGGAACCGGAGGAAGGGAAGTTTAATTTTAATGATTTAGACTGGCAGATCGCGGAGGCAGAGAAGCGCGGCGCAAAAGTTATTTTAGTGGTGGGAAGAAAAGTACCAAGATGGCCGGAGTGCCATATTTCGAGCTGGGCACGGGATAACCCCCTTGGGGGAGGGGGAGAGAGGGTGGGGTTTCTTCTTCGTTACGTTAAAGAAGTGGTTAAGCGCTACCGCTCCAACCCTGCAGTTTGGGCCTGGCAAGTAGAAAACGAGCCGCTGTTCCCGTTTGGTGAATGCGGAACAACTCCGCTTTCTTTATTAAATCAAGAAATTAAACTAGTTAAGTCACTTGATACTCGTCCAATTATACTGACCGACTCCGGCGAGCTGGGGTTCGCCTGGCCGTATCTTGCCGCAAAGTCGGATATTTTCGGGACGACTCTTTATAGATATGTAACCCACAAATGGTTCGGCGAAATAAAATATTCGCTGATTCCGGCATATTATTTTAGAATCAAGGCGTGGTGGGCGGAAAAAGTTTTGGGAAAGCAAATTTTAATATCAGAGCTCCAAGCCGAGCCATGGAATAACGGCGAAATGAATCCGGAGATTTTTAAAGAAATCATTGATTATGCTGAACGCGCCGGGTTTCCCAAAGCTTATTTTTGGGGCGCGGAGTGGTGGTATTGGATGAAAGAAAAACAAAACAATCCGAAAATGTGGGACGCCGTAAAGAATTTAATAAATAAAAAATGAGATTAGAATTTCCAAAAAAGTTTTTGTGGGGAGCGGCGACCTCGGCTCATCAGGTGGAGGGCGGGAATCATAATGACTGGACGGAGTGGGAAAAAACAACCGGCCACGAAGAATCTGGCCGAGCTTGCGACCATTACAACCGATTTCGCGATGATTTTGATATTGCAAAATTTCTCGGCCACAACGCACATCGCTTTTCCATAGAATGGTCACGGATTGAGCCGGAGGAGGGGAGGTGGGATGAAAAAGAAATTGCTCACTATCAGGAAGTAATAAACGCTCTCCGCGAGCGTGGAATTGAACCGTTTGTGACGCTTTGGCACTGGACTTTGCCAGTTTGGGTTGCTGAACAAGGCGGCTGGGAAAACAAAAAAACAATAGATGATTTTGCGCGTTATGTGGACAAAATCGTACGATCGTTAAAAAGTGTCGTATATTGGATTACATTAAATGAGCCGGAGATTTATACAACGAATTCCTATCTTCGCGGTAAATGGCCTCCGCAGAAAAAATCATTTTTTAAATTCTTGAAAGTTTATAATAATTTGGCAGAGGCACATATCAAATGTTCAAAGCTCGGTTTTCAACAAATTGGCATTGCCAAAAATAACTCTTATTTTGAGGGCTGGCTCGTGCCGGTTTTAAATTATTTCTGGAATAACTGGTTTTTGAACAAAATTAAGAATCATCAGAATTTTATCGGATTAAATTATTATTTTCACAATCGCATAAAGGGTTTTAAATTAAATCAGAACGAAAATAAAGAAACTAGCGATATGGGCTGGGAAATTTATCCCGAAGGGATTTATTATGTTTTGAAAAATTTAAAAAAATACCAGAAGCCGGTCTATATTACTGAAAATGGAGTTGCGGATGTGCAAGATATTCATCGCGAAAAATTTATAAAAGAGCACTTACGCTATGCGCATAAAGCCATTCAGGAAGGCGTGGATGTTCGCGGGTATTTTTATTGGTCGCTTTTGGATAATTTTGAATGGGATAAAGGCTTCTGGCCGCGATTTGGGCTGGTGGAGGTTGATTACAAAACCATGGAGCGTAAGATTAGAAAAAGTGCCCTAGAATATGCTAAAATAGCCAGGGAAAACGGGCTTGAGATATAGCCAGTTTGTCCACTTGACGCGGCTTTCAGGGCGAGTATAATGGAATTATTATAGGTTAATTTATATTGAGATGGCAAGAGACACAGATACCCCATAATCTATTTTGAAAAGTTAAGAAGTAAATCCGCGATAGGGTCTTTCGGGTCTTATCGCGGGTTTATTTACTCCGAGCTCTGTTGAGGAGTTTTGACCCAAAAAGAGAACCTTGAAAATTTGGAAAATTAAGCACCAAAAAATTAAGTCAGTAAAATTTTGAGCATTTTTTCTTTTGTCCCGTAAGATAGAAAAAATTTCGCGAGAAATTTTTTCTTTATTGAGAGTTTGATCCTGGCTCAGGATGAACGCTGGCGGCGTGGATAAGGCATGCAAGTCAAACGGTCCCGCACCTTTTAGCAATAAAAGGTGCGGGATAGTGGCAGACGGGGTAGTAACACGTAGGAACTCACCCCAGAGACGGGCACAACCCCGCGAAAGCGGGGCTAATTCCCGATAGTTCCCGAAAGGGTAAAGGCAGCAATGCGCTCTGGGAGAGGCCTGCGGGCTATCAGCTTGTTGGCGGGGTAACGGCCCACCAAGGCGACGACGGCTAGGGGGAGTGAGAGCTT
>MFHE01000008.1 GCA_001778495.1 Candidatus Giovannonibacteria bacterium RIFCSPHIGHO2_01_FULL_45_24 | reverse complement strand
CATCAGGATCCGGCTCGCCGGGTAATGAGACAACTTATTTCGGTGGTCTCACTCGGGCGGCGGTTTCTTCATGGCAGGCGGCAAATGGAGTGAGCCCGACAGCAGGATACTTCGGCCCACTATCACAGGCCAAGTACAATGCGCTTATCGCTGTTATTCCTCCTCCTCCTCCTCCGCCTCCGTGCAGTGGCTCTAGTTGTCCACCGCCTCCTCCTCCATCAACAGGATCAGGCCTCTCGGTTTCAGCGGGCACACAGCCATCGGCATCGCTTGCAGTTCAAAACGCAATCAATATTCCCTACACGCGCGTTCGCTTCACGGCATCAGCCGATGGCGACGTGACGGTGAACTCGCTTGCAGTTGAGCGAACAGGTCTTATGAATGACGCGGCACTTGCTGGCGTTATCTTGCTTGATGAAAATGGTTTACGGCTTGGCGTATCAAAAACATTAAACTCTGATCACACGGTGTCATTGAATGAGCCATTTGTCGTAAAAGCAGGTCAGACGCGTGAGATGACAATTGCTGGCGATATGGCCGCGAGTTTGGCTTCTTACGCCGGTCAGGTTGGTTTTCTCGCGCTTAAGGCGGTTAATACATCAGCGAATGTAAATGGCACGTTGCCGATTACCGGAGTAGGGCACACGACTAACGCGTCATTGAGTATTGGTTCTGTTACGCTCGCGCGCGGTCCTGGTGATCCAAACTCAACGACAACAAAAGATGTCGGGACAACGGGTTATATCTTCTCATCTGTGAAGGCAACTGCCGGATCAGCAGAAGATGTTACATGGACGTCAATTCGCTTCTACCAGACAGGATCAGTTGCTACGGGTGATCTCGCAAATATTGTTGCAAAAGACGTTGAAGGCAACACATATCAAGTAACGGTTTCATCTGACGGCAAATACTACACTGCAAAACTTGGGAGCGGGATTCTTATCAAGAAGGGCCTTTCCAAGGAGGTTTGGATTCAGGGAGATATTCCAGGTGGTTCTGACCGCACGATTGCTTTTGACGTGTGGGATCTTGCTGACGTGGTGTTCCGTGGTGGAACATATGGGTACGATCTCCAGGGAAGTGCGGGAACAGGATGGACGGGGAGTTTGAAACCCCGCTATCAGGGCTCCCAAGTTACTATTGGTTCCGGGTCACTAATTGTTTCGAAAGCAAGCTCTGTAGCATCTCAAAATATTGTGTCGGGTGGCACAAGCATGGTATTGGGAGCATTTGAGTTTGAAGCAAAGGGTGAGCCTGTTACCTTCACTTCATGGGCAGTAACCGTTACGAGTACAAACAGTGACAGTGGGGATGAAAACATGACTCTAACGAATATCACTGTTTATGACCAAACCGGTAAAGCGATTGCTGGACCGCAAGATCATACTGTCGGCGCAGCTTCACTGACATTCACCGACAGCATTACCGTACCGGTAGGAAAGAATACTTATACCTTTAAGGGTAATCTCAATTCCTCGTGGGAAAATAACGATACGATTCAGCTTTCGTTTACGCCAGCGACCGCGATATCTAATGGGCGAGGTGATACGACGAATAATACCGTTACACCTTCACCATCAAGCTCGGTTGCCGGTCAGACCATGACAATCAAAGCTGGGTCTCTCACTATTAGCCCGCACAGCACGTTTGCGACAACGACTCTTATTGCCAATTCTTCTGGCGTAGAAGTCAGCCGCATCTTGCTTGATGCAACGGCTTCCGGCGATGATCTCAAGATCAAGAGCGCGAAACTTCGAAAGAATAGTACTGCCGCTGATCATCTCAACAACCTCAAGCTTTTTGACGGGACAACCCAGCTCAACGGAACGGTTGCCGATCCGTCAGCTTCTGCAGAACAAGATCTTACCTTCACGTTTGACAATGATCTTCTCGTGGCGAAAGGCACATCAAAAATATTGTCTTTGAAGGGTGATATCTCGAGCAGTGCGACAGCAGGCAGTTACTGGAAGTTCGACGTAACGGGCGGTACGAGCAATAATGATTGGAATGT
This sequence comes from Candidatus Giovannonibacteria bacterium RIFCSPHIGHO2_01_FULL_45_24, assembly GCA_001778495.1. Classification (GTDB taxonomy): domain Bacteria; phylum Patescibacteriota; class Minisyncoccia; order UBA11713; family 2-01-FULL-45-33; genus MFHE01. The sequence goes on along the minus strand of MFHE01000008.1, from coordinate 4,199 downwards.
ACGGACTGCCCTCGACGGAGCAGATGTTACCGAGAGTCTCTCGGGCTCGGACGGAAAAGGTATTACCGTTCAGCCGTCAGGTGGCTACAAGGTAGCGGCCGAAAATGTCGTTCCGGTAAACACCGAGCAATGGGCCTATGGTGGCCAGAAAATGGTGACTATGAACGTTCTGAAATTCTCTGCAACGTCGGAGGATATCGCACTCACCGACCTTCGCTTGCAAATTGACGTCACTGGTTCTTCTTCGAGCGGCCAATATGAAAAGATATATATCTATGACGGCGTAAACCTTGTCAAAGAGGCTGCCGCCTTCACTCAAACGGGTCAAGCAAACGGAGGTACCGTTGATGTTACCTTTGATGTAAGCGGTACTGGGGCATTCATTATTCCGAGAAATGGCTCGAAGTTGATGACCATCAAAGCAGATCTCTCATTGATCGCCGTTGGCGAACCAGGCGTTGTAGATAACTTTGGTGGAGGAGAACTCCTTGGTATAGATTGGGACGGCGGACCGGTGGCCGGCAATACGGCTGCCAAACAGAAGGGACAGGGCAAGCAATCCGGCACAAGCGTCACCGTCGAGACACACTCGGATGTCACGGGCAACGGAGTCGCTTTCTTCAGAGCGCTTCCGCAGGTGTCACAGGATACGCTTACCACAAGTGCGGTTAACGGGGAGCAGGCGCTTATACGCTTTAAGGTAAAAGCGCTTGGCGGTGAAATTAACCTCAACCGACTTACGTTTACGGTTTCGACTTCTAACATTACGGGGCTTGGCGTCTCGCCGACCAACGTGAACTTCCGACTCAAAAGCGTAACGAATTCGAATTGGGTTTCACTCGCCACTGGTTCTACGGCGGCATACTATGGAGGTGCAAGTCAAGTAGCCGCATCGGATAAGAACTATGCTGATACGTCTGGCGCCTTGCTCATTGTCCGCGCGCTTGTTAATGAAACGGCGAACTACACTGCTGGCCAGTATGTGATTCCGAAAGATAACGAACATATCTTTGAGTTGTGGGCGACCATCAATGATGACGCTACAGCAGGCGGCAGTCTGACGGTAACTCTTCAAGGTGATGATGCGCGGCCTGCAGCTGTTTCGCTCACTGGCGCAAGCCGCAAGACCATGGCAAAGGTGTCGCTCATCGATCGTGAGCAAGCCCAAACCGCTTGTAACGCGACGGTTGTAGCATCAACTGGCGGATATGTTACTGGAATGGACCTCTCCAATGCGTCAACCAGCTTTATCTGGTCAGATATCTCATCCGAAGCTACATCATCTAGTAATACAAACAGCTGTGATACAGCTGACTGGATGAACGGCTTCAAAGTGCCAGGTCTTCCACAATCTGGTATCTCACATACGAAAGCCTTCAACTAAAGTCTTCGTATCAAATCCTAGATTCCTTGTGCTAGGTTTACCCGCCTCCGCCAGCTGGCAGAAGCGGGTAAGAAAAACAGAAGACTCCCTTCGGGGGGTCTTCTGTTTTTCTTGAGGATTCTCTATACTGGAGCATGTCTGGAAACCCGCTTTTGGGTACGAGGCAGTGGATTTTTAAGACGAGACGATGAGTCGGAACTCCGAGTCGCAGTCAAAAATCCACTGCCGCAGCGAGGATAGGGTTTTCAAACATGCTCTAGATCGATTATGAAAATAAAAGAACACATTCTTCCGGTTCTCATTGCTGTTGCCATACTAGCTGTAGTTGGTGGTATTTTTTGGGGGGTTCTCAAAACTCCATCCCAAGATCAGGTACCGCAAGAATCCGAAAATAACCAAAATAATGAGTCTCCTTCTCCAGATCCTGCGCTTACCCAACAAACCCCATCTCAACTGCCAGCCGGGTATGATACCTTAGTAGATAACAACCCCACAATGCGCGAAGATCTGGAAAAAAACCTCAGGAATAAGTTTGATTGGACTATAAAGAGCCTCAAAGCCGATACGAGTAACTCACTTCTGTGGTCTGATCTAGGTTCTATAAAATACGCCTTCGAAGATTATAAAGGAGCCGAAGCCGCGTGGAGGTATGCAATTGAAATCAACCCGTTGGCAACCAGCGCGCATATGAATCTCGCTGCGCTCTATCAGTATAAAATTCCTAACTATCCGGAGGCAGAGCGAATGCTGCGGATTGCTATCATAAACGAGCCTAGGGTTGCTATTCAGGCATATTCCGAACTTTTTGATCTCTATAGGTATCGGTACACCGAGAAAGCAAATCTTGCCGAAGGGGTTATGCTCGAAGCCTACCGCGCCTTCCCGGAACAACATGCGGTTTTAAAAACGCTTGCATGGCATTTTCTTGAGAAGGGAGATACGCAAAGAGCCATAGAATATTTTGAAAAATTTCTCGCAAAAGTTCCCGATGATGCTTCTGCCTTGGAAGAACTCGCACGCCTCCGCTCAAGCCCATAAGTTGTAATCCAAGGTGGCACCTTGGAAGTTATGATTATATGTGGTATACTTGAAAAATATGAATCGCACGATTCGATTTTCTGTAGGCGAATTTTATCATCTATATAATCGAGGCAATGATAGGCGGGTGATATTTCGCAACAATGACGATCATACCCGGTTTATTCATCTCCTTTTTCTTTGTAATGATAATCAATCGCTTGTTTATAAAACAGTTCCACCGCATGGAATTTTTCTTTTTAAGAGAAAGCAGTCTTTGGTTGATATTGGCGCGTACTGTTTAATGCCGAATCATTTCCATCTTTTGGTCCGCGAGCGCATACCAAATGGTATTACTATGTTTATGAAAAAACTATCGACGGCATATTCAATGTACTTTAATTTAAAAAATAATAGAACTGGAAAGTTATTTGAAGGTGCTTTTAGAGCTGAGCATGTTGACGATGATCAATATTTGCGATATTTATATGCATATATTCATCTTAATCCAGTTAAACTAGTAGAATTATATTGGAAAGAAAATGGTATTAAAAACATTAAAAGGGCAAGTAATTTTTTAAAGAAGTTCCAATATTCAAGTTTTCTTGATTACACCGGCAGAAAAAGGGAAGAGGGCGCAATATTAGATAGAACTTATTTCCCCGATTATTTTTTAGAGAGGCACAGTTTCGATAATTTTATAAATGATTGGCTAGAGTTAGCTACTCTAAGATATCCAAGGTGACACCTTGGGCATTGTTATTTGGTGTTTGAGGTAGTTGTTTCTCTAAGCTAGGATTGAGATATTATAAATATGCGATTGCTGGTAACAGTGTTATTGCTGTCGGTATTTCCTTCCATTGTTTTTGCGCAGATGTATACAAGCGAAATTGCATGGATGGGGACGGAAGAGTCGGCGGCAAATGAATGGATTGAGCTCAAAAACATGTCGAGCTCTGATATACATCTTGATGGGTGGACGCTTCGGGCAGAAGATGGAACGCCGGACATACGCCTTTCCGGCACTATCCGTGGGGGCGGATATTTTTTGCTTGAGCGGACGGATGACTCAACCGTACTGTCGATGACGGCCGATCAAGTCTATGCAGGCGCGCTTTCAAATAGCGGTGAACAGCTTGAGTTAAAAGATTCTAGCGGTGTTCTTGTAAATTCGGTACGAGCGAAATCCGGGTGGCCTGCCGGAGATAATATGACAAAAAACACAATGCAGTGGTCTGGCAGTCAGTCATCTGGTGGGTGGATTACGGCTCCGCCGACGCCTCGCGCAGAAAATGCTCTCCCGCCCATACCAAAAGCGGTGGCAACCCCTCAACAGGTTTCAAAAAAATCAACAGATACAACAAAAAAGTTTTCTTTACAGGAAAATGCGGCTGGAGTAGAGAAAACAGAAAGCATTAATTCTAACAATGAAGAGACGCAACAACCAGCCCAGCTTATCGGTGTCAACACGTTTTGGCTCGTCGGGAGCGCTGTAGCAGGGCTTATTCTTGGGTTTTTGGTTCTTGCCTTTCAATCAATGCGAAAAGAAGTTCTTTGAGCTCTAAGAAAGGTACGCGTGTTTTGTTTGCTCGAGCATTGCTGTAATTGAGAAATCTTCCATAACTTTTTTCCTGGCGTTTTCGCCGAAACGAATTTTGTCTTTTGGGTGGAGGATAAAGTGCGAGATAGCGTTGATGATCTCACCAGGCAACATCGGTTCTATAAGTATGCCGTTGTTGAGGTTGCTGACGAGTTCCGGGTTGCCGCCAACGCGCGTTGCAATAAGGGGGAGCTGGGC
>MFHE01000007.1 GCA_001778495.1 Candidatus Giovannonibacteria bacterium RIFCSPHIGHO2_01_FULL_45_24 | reverse complement strand
GTTTGGCTGTTCGCCAATTAAAAAGGTACGTGAGCTGGGTTCAGACCGTCGTGAGACAGGTTGGACTCCTATCTACTACACCCGTTGATTCTTGAGGGGGGTTCTTCCTAGTACGAGAGGACCGGAAGGAGGCGACCTCTGGTTTGCCTGCTCTGCCGCCAGGCGGAACGCAGGGTGGCTAAGTCGCTAAGTGATAAGCGCTGAAAGCATCTAAGCGCGAAGCATGCCCCAAGATTAGGAATTATTGATTCCTCGAAGACTACGAGGTTGATAGGCTCTAGGTGTAAGATCCGCAAGGATTTAAGCCGAGGAGTACTAATAGATCAAACAACCTGATAAGATTTATCCGTCTTGTTAGGAAACGCGCTTATAAATTACAAAAATAAATCGAATCTTTTCATTCGGTGGCTTGAGGCAATGGAACTACCTCTTCCCATTCCGAACAGAGAAGTAAAACATTGTACTGCCGATGATACTCCTTTGGGGGAAAGTAGGCAGCCGCCGGTTGAAAGGATTTAATTTTGTCTGAAAAAATTCGCAAGGCCTCTGTGGGTCGCCTCGGCCAATTCTCGCAGTACAAAAGGCCTCAATTCTTTGTTGAAAAATTTGGATTCGTAAATATACCCGTATTCTATCAGCATTGAAACGCCATCTCTGGAGGCGTTTGAGCCAACGGCAATCAGCTGTTGGTCTTCTATCAGAATCTCTTTTTCTCCGGGGAAATCGCTCCCGTCGGCGATTTTATCAAGCTCTTCTTTTATATACCCGGCTACTTCCATGCTGGCTTTGCCGTTGGGGAATTGGTCATCCGGCACGTATATCGCGAACCCTGCGTATTTTCCAGGCAAGTCGTATTTCCGGCCGGGGTAATCGTTAAGGTGTATGTGGAGCACGATATCCGCGCCGTTGTCGTTCGCCCATTTGTTTATGCCGTAGAGAATCTGCGAAGTATTGTCCGCGGCAGGGTTATGATATACCTTTGTTTCTCTTTTTACCGCGCCGATTTTGACCGCGTTTTTAAAAACGGCCTTCACTTTTTCTTTAAACGCGGCGATAGCCGTGTTTTGGGTTTTTACATAATCCAAAATCCAGTCGTTGTGCTCGCCCGTGATTTTATTTGTGATAAAAACGGAAAACTTTCCGTCTTTTTGCAGAGAATCAAACAGATAATTTCCCAGCTCGGCGTTGATGCTTGCTTCCGTAACCCCGCGGTATTGCGTCCCGTAATTTTCTTCGTCATGCCCGGGGACGATTAAAATTTTTATGTTGCCGCTTTTATATTTTTCCAGAAGCTCTTCTGACCGCACTTCTTTTCCGAAAAATACTCCCGCGAGATAATAAGCCGCCGTGCCCATATAGGCGATGTCCAGATAATAAGAAATTATAAGTATCAAAAGCGCCGCAATTGTCAGTTTTATTCGCCTTGTCATTATTTAATTATAGCAAGATTTATAATATACTGAACCTATGCCTATTTTTTCGTGGGGGGTGAGGAGGCAATTAGGAGTTTTCGCGGTTTTCGCGGCAATCATTCTTTTGGTTGTGGGCTGGCTGATTTATTATTTCCGTCCGGAGCCGACTTGTTTTGACAATAAGCAGAATCAGGACGAAGAAGGAATTGATTGCGGCGGGGCCGAGGCGCGCTGCGCGCCTTGCTCGGAGAAGATACGCGACATCGCCATTTTGTGGACCAGATTTTTCCCCATCCGCGAGGGAGTTTACGACGCCGCGGCCTTGCTGGAAAACGGCAACCAGTTTTTAAAGACGGAAAAATTTGTCTACGCGATAAAGCTTTATGACGCCAGCAGTGTTCTTATCTCAATCCGCGAAGGAACCACATTTATACAGCCCGGAGAAAAATTTTTAGTTTTTGAGCCGAATATAGCTGCCCAAAACCGCTCGCCCAAAACCGCCGTTTTAGAGATGAGAAGCGTATCTTGGGAAACCGGAGAGCCAGATCCTTTAAAAATTGATGTTTTGCGGAAAGACATCTTTCTTGCCGACCCGTCTTCGCCGCGGCTTGAGGCGAGGGTCAAAAACCAATCAACGAGCGTTTACCGCAACATAGAGGCTGTCGCCCTGCTTTTGGGGAGCCGGGACATCGTTTTGGGCGTTTCCAAAACCAAAATAGACCGCTTGGATATCGGCGAGGAACGCGCGGCGGTATTTACCTGGCCGACGGCGATAAGCGGAGTGGAGATGGCCGATGTTTTTTTGAGGCAAATCCCATGATGAGGGCGTTCAGGATGCTTAAGGGCGTTGACTGGGTTTTAATTTTAAGCGTGTTCGCGCTTGTTTTGTTGGGGCTTGCTACAATGAAATCTTTCGGCCCGCCAGCCGGCGCCGCGGAAGATTATTTTTTTAACCGGCAACTGGTCTGGATTTTTACGGGCATTGCCGTGTTTTTGATTTCTGTCTTTGCCGATTGGAGTTTTCTTAAGACCAACAGCATTTTTTTGCTTATTTTGTATTTTATTTTGGTCACCGCGCTTTTATTTTTAATTTTTTACGGCAAATCCGTGCGCGGCGCTTCCAGCTGGTTTCAAATAATGGGACTCGGTATTGAGCCGGTTGAACTTATAAAACCCGTGCTGGTCTTGGTATTGGCGAAATATTTTTCCAAGCGGCACGTTGAGATAGCGCGCTTCGCGCGTCTGGCCGTGTCTTTTATTTATGTCGCGATTCCCGCGGTTTTGGTAGCCATGCAGCCGGATATGGGCTCGGCGATAGTTCTCGGGGCGATCTGGCTTGGCATGGCTTTGGCCGGAGGAATAAAAATGAGGCAGCTTTTTTTTCTTTTTCTCTCCGGCGCGGTTTTGGGTTTGGTGCTTTGGAACTTCGCTTTGCTCCCTTACCAAAAAACCAGGATAATTTCTTTTTTAAACCCCGGAAGCGATGTGCGCGGAGCCGGATATCATGCGCTTCAATCGGTCATCGCCATAGGGTCGGGCGGAATGCTCGGCAAGGGTGTGGGATACGGCACGCAGTCTAGATTGGAATTTTTGCCGGAGCATGAAACCGATTTTATTTTCGCGGCTTTCGCGGAGGAATGGGGCTTTGTGGGTGTTTTATTTTTGCTCTTTTTTTTGGGCGTGGCGCTTTGGCGGATACTGCTCCACGGCGTCTACGGAGAGTCAAATTTTGAAAAGCTTTACGCGGCGGGGCTTGCTATTTTTATATTTTTCCAGTCAGCAATACATATCGGGATGAATTCCGGAGTTTTGCCGATTACCGGTCTAGGAATGCCGTTTCTTTCTTACGGCGGGTCAAGCTCGGTGAGCTTGTTTTGGGCGCTGGGGCTTCTGGAAAGCTTTTCTCTCCGCAAAAAAGGCATTTTTCTGGGCTCCGAAGGCCGCTTCAGCGAAGGCATTTTAGGGGCTTAACCGTCACTTAGACGTCCGACGTCTAAGTGATTTTTTAAGGGCTTGACTTTGTCTTTTAAATTTGCTAAACTTAATATAAGCATTGAAAAACTAGTGTTTTGAGGTGGAGGGCGCGAAAAAGTTCATTTTTTACGCCGCCTTAAGCTTTATATCCCTCCCTTATGTAAAGATATCTCACCGCAAGGCGATATCTCAAAGCGAAATGTGGGGGATAGCCACATTTTTTTGTTTGCTTGAAAGGTCGATTTATTAGATAAAGTAACAATGATAAAATAATAATGCCTAAATTAGATACAGGTGCAGAGAAAATGAGCGGGCATGCTCAGCGGAATCTCGATGGCAGTTTGAGAAAGATAAGATCCGATACCAAAATCGGCACATTGGAGAAAAGGTATGATGTAGAATTTCCCGATGTGCGTAAAGATATGGAATGGGGAACTTTCAAGGAAAAATTTGGCGTATCTTCAGTCAAAAAAGCCGTCGAAAAATTTGCTGAATAGTTTGATTTAAAACCCCAAAACAGCCATACTTTAGATATGCAAAATCGAACTCTATATTTCGGAGATAATTTAGATATTTTGCGTGAGGAGATTCTAGATGAGGGTAAGGAAATATAAGAGGTGTCATGGAGCTTAATCACTAATTTATTGTAAGAAATTATGCCAATCAGCCAAGACGATAATTTGTTTAGTACTGGTGAGATTTTTTCCGTTTCTGATAAAAAACTTGATGAGATTTTATCGAGATTGGCAGCAGAATGGAATAGCCCGAATCTCGGAACAATAATCCTGACTCGTGTGTTAATTATCAATACGATTAAGCAGCAAAGGCATATAGACAAGATTGAGTGTAGAAACCAAATTTATACGCTGATAATTATTGTACTCACAATAGTTAGCATTGTAAGTAGCGTAATAGGAATTTATCCAAATCTACTCTGGTTGCAAAATAGGATATAAATACCTATGGCAAAACACCAACTCAAAACGAGCGTTATCTACTGCGGAGACAACCTTGAAATGCTCAAGGAGATTCCTGACGAATCAGTAGACCTTATTTATATTGACCCTCCATTCAACAGCAATAGAAACTACGAAGTGTTTTGGGGCGATACACAGGAGAAACGGGCATTTGAGGATAGGTTCGGAGATGCAGAGGCATATATAAACTATATGCGCCCGCGCGTTGTTGAAATGTATCGCGTCCTAAAAAAGACCGGCAGTTTTTACTATCACTGCGACTGGCATGCAAGTCACTATGTCAAGATATTGCTAGACCAGATTTTCAATGCAAATAATTTCAGAAATGAAGTGATTTGGTATTATAAAAGATGGACCGCCGCATCAAAAATGTTTCAGAGGATGCACGATACTATTTTTTTCTACACGAAAACCAGTGAATATAACTTTAACAAGTTAATGCAACCATTTTCAGAGAAAACGATAGTCGCTAAATATCAAAGAAAAGTCGAAGAAGGTAGAACAGTTCAAGACAAAGAACATTTAATGGAGAGAGACCCGAATGAAGGAGTTTCAATGCACGATGTCTGGGAAATACCTTTTATTCATCCTGTCAGTAAGGAGCGACTTGGATACCCGACGCAAAAACCATTAGCTTTATTGGAGAGAATAATTGAGGCAAGCAGTAATAAAGGGGATGTAATTTTAGATGCGTTTTGCGGTTGCGGTACAACTCTCATAGCTTCACAAAAGTTGGGGCGTAAGTGGATAGGTATTGATATTTCGCCAACTGCTTGCCGAGTTATGGCGCAACGCCTATTGGACACTTTCAAACTTGATGAAGGCAAGGATTTCCAGCTTGTCAATATGTTGCGGGACGAGAAGCAGTTGCGAGAGATGCCACCATTTGAGTTTCAAAATTGGGCTGTCAACGCATTTGGCGGCATACCTAATCCCGTTAAAGTTGGTGACTATGGTATTGATGGAAGACTCTATCCTATTGATCGCGGGAAGATGAAAAGTGATGAGAAAGGTTTGTTTGGCGAAACAGATACTGATTATCCAATACAAGTAAAACAGAAAGATAAAGCAGGTCGTCCCGACATTGACGCGTTCCAAACCGCAATACGCAGAGATAAGCGGCGCAAGGGATATTTTATTTCCTTTGACTTTAGTGAAGACGCGATGAAAGAAATCCGCCGGATAGGGAAGGAAGGCGAGATAGAAATAGTTCCAGTTACGGTCAAGGAGCTTTTGGATAAGTCGGGGTTTGAAAAAGAGTGATTATTGATAGATGAATCCGAATATCAGCGCGGCATGGGTTTTTAAGCTCGCCGTCTTGACACAATTTCGGCATACTTGCTACGCTTAATTTGACAGAATTTAGGAGGATTGCTAGTATAATTATAACTATTATGAATTATCAGTTGCCGGTTCATCCGGAGGAAGCCACAAAAAAACTTTTCGGCGTGTTGCCCAAAAGGACGAAGGATGTTTTGGAGCAACGTTTCGGTTTGGGCAAAAATTCCGCCCGCTTGACGCTTGAAGCAATAGGCCAAAAATACGGCATAACCCGCGAACGGGTTCGCCAGATTGAAGCCGACGGCTTGGGCAGAATACGTAAATCGCCCGCGATGGCGGAGCTGGGGAGCGTTTTTGAGGCGCTGGAAGCGTATTTTAACAAAGAGGGGCGAGTGCTTAAAGAAGGCGCCGTTTTAGAGGCGTTGGCTCCCCATCCCAAGCACGCAAACCATGTTTACTTTCTGCTTTCTTTGCATAACCCAATGGTGCGTCTCCACGAATCCGACGAATTTCATGACCGCTGGGCTTTAGGGGTGGAGTCGGACGCGGACGCGCGTAAATCCTTAGACGGCGCAGTTGATGCGTTGAGAAAAACCGGCAAGCCGGTTCAGGAAAACGAACTTTTTGAAATCTTGTCGGCTTCGGCGAAAAACGTTTTTGGGGGCTCCCCCCAGGACGCGGTTTTGGGAAATTGGCTTGGGCTTTCTAAGCTCATTTCCAAAAATTACTTCGGAGAATGGGGGCTTGTTGAATTTCCTGAAATCAAGCCGCGCGGGGTCCGAGACCTTTCCCATATGGTGCTTTCCCGGCTGGGTAAGCCCCTTCATTTCTCCGCGGTGGCGGACGAAATCGGGAAGTTGGTCGGCAAAAAAGTGCACACGCAGACCGTTCACAACGAACTTATAAAAGACGAAAGGTTCGTTTTGGTGGGGCGCGGACTCTACGCTTTAAAAACATGGGGATACTCTCCCGGCGTTGTCAGAGATGTGATTTGCGATTTGCTTAAGAAAAACGGGCCTATAGCCAAAGAAAAGATAATTTCGGCCGTTTTGAAGCAGCGTTTCGTAAAACCAAATACGGTTTTCATTAATCTGGAGAACCGAAAATATTTCAAAAAATCTCCCGATGGTAAATATTCTCTTAAATGACCCTATTGTAAGAGAGGCCGTCTATTGGCTCGGCGCAAGCTGGTTTTTATGGGTTCCCACAATACTCGTTTTTCTTTTTTGGGGATCATGGGTGAGATATGTGCGGGCTTACGCCGTCGCAAGGAGAAAATTCATCGTGCTGGAAATTAAAATCCCAAGAGAAGTCGCCAAAAGCCCTCAAGCGATGGAAAGCATTTTCGCCGGCATTCACGGCACGGCGCGCCTAGGCAATTTAATTGAACGTTACTGGAATGGCTGGACAAGCGCGTGGTTTTCTTTGGAAATCGTGGGAGACGGCGGCGAAATTCATTTTTATATCTGGACGCACGATTTTTTTAAGAGGATGATAGAAGCTCAAATTTTTGCCCAGTATCCCTCCTGCGAAATCAAGGTGGTTGATGATTACGTCAAAGACATGCCCGCCGCTTTGCCAAATCGGGACTGGAGCATTTGGGGCAGCGAGTATGTCCACACCAAGCCGGACGCGTATCCAATTCGCACTTACGAGGACTTTGCCCTGGAAGACATCAGCTCCAAAGAAGAGGAAAGAAAAATAGACCCGCTTTCATCTTTGCTTGAGTTTCTGGGAAATTTGCGCCCGGGCGAAAAAATTTGGATTCAAATGTTGGTCCGCCCAGCCATGAGCGACCGATGGAAAAGAGAAGGCGAAGCGCTGGTGGCAAAGATGGCGGGCAAGGCCGCGCCTCCGAAGGTTGGTTTCGTGACTTGGATTGTGGATATCGTTCACGGCGCGTTGATGGCGGCTATAGCGCCGCCGGCAAAAAAGCCAATGAAGAAAGAAACAGACCAATTCAGGATTTTAAATCTTTCTCCAGGCGAGCGTTCCACTATGGAAGCCATAGAGCAGAATATTTCCAAAATCGGGTTTGAAACCGTGGTCCGCTGGATTTATCTGGCGCGCCCGGACGTTTATAACTTTTTGGCTGTTCCGGCAATTAACGGCATCTTTAGGCAGTTTAATTCTCAATCATTAAACGGTTTTAGAGGAAATGGAAAAGTTGTCACCAGCACCGATTATTGGTTTACGGAATACCGCAATACGCTTAGAAAAATCAGATTGTATAAATCTTACCGTTTTCGCTCGGCGTTTCACCCGCCGTACAACGGAAGAAGCAGACCGATTGTTTTATCAAGCTCGGAGTTAGCGACAATTTATCATTTCCCGGGAATGGTGGTAACCGCGGCGGCGGTTCCCCGCACCGAAGCCAAAAAAGGAGCGCCCCCGCCCAACTTGCCGGTTTAGGATATAATTAATAAATGGTAAACGACGAGCAGAAGACCACGTATTTTGGGGAGACGAACTTCAGGAATCAGCTGAAGCGCTTTGGCATTAAAAAAACGGACCGCCGGAAGCATATGTATATCATCGGCAAGACTGGCATGGGCAAAACCACGATGCTGGAAAACATGGCCGCGCAGGATATTCAAAACGGCGAGGGCATGGCGTTTTTGGACCCGCACGGCGACACTGCCGAGCGGCTTTTGGATTTTGTCCCCAAGGAGCGCGTAAACGACGTGATTTACTTTAACCCCGCGGACACCTCTTACCCGATCGGTTTTAACGTCATGGAAAACGTGGACCCGGCGCGAAGGCATTTGGTGTCCGACGGGCTTATGGGTGTTTTTAAAAAAATCTGGGAGGATGTCTGGTCCTCGCGCATGGAATATATTCTGGTAAATACCATTTTGGCGCTTTTGGAATATCCAGAAGCCACGCTTTTGGGGATAAATCAGATGCTGATAAACAAGGAGTTTAGAAAAAAAGTCGTTGAGCATGTCACTGATCCTGTGGTGAAGTCTTTCTGGACGCAAGAATTCGCCAAATACACGGATAAATACGCGGCCGAAGCCACACCGGCGATCCAAAACAAAGTGGGGCAGTTTGTTTCCAACCCGTTAATCAGGAATATCATCGGTCAGCCCAAATCCGCTTTTGACATAAGGCGCGCGATGGACGAAAAGAAAATCATTATAATCAACCTCTCCAAAGGCAGAGTAGGCGAGGACAATTCACGGCTCATCGGCGCGATGCTGGTGACAAAGCTTTACCTCGCCGCGATGAGTCGGGTGGACACTTTGGAGACCGACCGCCCGGATTTCTTTTTATACGTAGATGAATTTCAAAATTTCGCTTCCGAATCTTTTGCCAACATTCTTTCCGAGGCGCGCAAGTACCGCCTGTCTTTAATTTTGACGCACCAATATGTTGCGCAGATGGATGAAAAAGCCAGAGACGCTGTTTTCGGGAACGTCGGAACAATCGCGGCTTTCCGCGTGGGAGCGGAAGACGCCGAGATGCTGGAGAAAGAGTTTTCGCCGGAATTTATGGTGGAGGATATCGTAAATCTTGGATTCGCCAATATTTATTTGAAGCTTATGATAAACGGCGTCGCCTCCCGCCCATTTTCGGCAATGACCCTTCCGCCAATGCAAAAACAAGCCGAGTCTTTCAAGGAGCAGATTATAGAAGTGTCCAGAAAAAGTTACGGCGGCGCGAAAGGCGCGGTGGAAGAAAAAGTTAACAAATGGATGGAAGATATTAACGCGGCAGAAGCTGGCGCGGCTCCGGCCGGGAAGCGGCCGGCTAGAGAACCAGCTGCTACGCTGAAGCAGCCCGCCTCGCCGCTTTACGACGCCATTTGCGCCGTTTGCGGGAAAAAAACGCAGGTTCCTTTTCCACCCGACCCTGCGCGCCCGGTGTTTTGCAAAGAACACATCGGGATGGCGGGCAGATTTAAGGAATCAATGAGGTCGCGCCCGGAGCCGCCTTTAAGGCCGGCGAGGGGAGAATTTGCGCCGAGGCGGGACGCGATGCGCGTTCCGCCTCGCGACGCCGTGCGCACGGAGCAGCCATTTAGAAAGCCGGAGAATTTGCAAGCTCTGCGCGAGGCATTGAAAAAATCGCTTGAGGCGCAGAAAAGCAAGTCAGAGCCGGAACCGGCGCCAAAATCAAACACCGGCACACTAAAGCCCGGCGAGAAACTAGAGCTTTAATTATTTTATTTTTCCCTGTCGCATTTGATATAACACTTTCGTCCGATCGGACGATTTTGTTATATTTTAATTTTATTTTTTCTCGGCGCGTTCTACGTACTCGCCGGTGGAGGTGTTGAGGCGGATGACGTCACCTTCGTTTATAAACATTGGAACATTGATTTGAAGCCCATTTTCAAGTTTTACGGTTTTGGAGCCCCCAGTGGCGGTGTCTCCCCTGTAAGACGGAGGGGCTTCAACGACTTTGTAATCCATTTTTACGGGAAGCTCTATATTTATGATTTTCTCTCCGAATTTGTAAGCCGTCACTTCTGTATTCGGCTTTAAAAATTTTGCTTGGCCGGCGATTGAATTCTCTTTTAATTGAAAGCGGTTTTTTGGATTCCCTTTTTCGCAGAACCAAAATTCCCCGCGGCTTGAATAGAGGAATGTAATCGGCCGTTTTTCTATTTCGGCTTCCGAAAAGGAATCGCTTTGCTGGAATGATTTTGAGACGATTTTGCCCGTAATCAGGTTTTTTAATTTGGTCTGCACGGTCGGCTTTCTTTGCTGCATGCGCAAAAAATTATACTCCAAAACGAGATAGGGCTCGCCGTCCATTTCAAAAACAGCTCCTTTGGTTAAATCGGTATATGAAAGCATTGAAAAATAGTGTATATTATTTTCTATGGAATGGCAAGTTACGGTAGGCATGGAAATTCACGCCGAGCTTCGGACCAAAACGAAGATGTTTTGCAATTCCAAAAACGACCCCGACGAAAAGCACCAAAACGTCAATGTGTGCCCTGTTTGCATGGGCCACCCGGGGACCCTGCCAGTGATAAACGAGGAGGCGGTGAAATCGGTTCAGCGGGCAGGTCTGGCTTTGGGAGGAGAAGTCCAAAAATTTTCGCGCTTTGACCGCAAAAATTATTTTTATCCGGACCTTCCGAAGGGATACCAGATTTCGCAATATAAATATCCGTTGGTTTTGGGCGGTGTTTTGAACGGCGTCAGAATCACGCGCGCCCACTTAGAAGAAGACGCCGGCAAATTAATGCACGACCCCAATGGAAAATTCAGCTTGGTGGATTTTAACAGGGCCGGAGTGCCTCTGATGGAGCTGGTCACGGAGCCGGACATAAAATCTGCCAAAGAAGCTAAAAAGTTTGCGGAGGAGCTGCAATTAGTCCTGCAATATCTTGGCGCCTCCGAAGCAAATATGGAAAAGGGGGAAATGAGGTGCGAGGCGAACATTTCCGTTTCAAAAACGAGCGAGAAAGGAGTAAAAGTTGAGGTTAAAAACCTCAACTCGTTCCGTGCCGTGGAGCGGGCGATTGAATATGAAGTCCGGCGCCAGATTGAACTTTTGGAGAGCGGTAAAAAGGTGATTCAGGAGACGAGGGGCTGGGATGAAAACAAAGAAATTACTTTTTCCCAGCGCTCCAAGGAATCGGCGCACGATTACCGCTACTTTCCCGAGCCGGACTTGCCGCCTATGGAGTTTTCTGATGAATACATTGAAAAACTGCGTGCGACTATCCCCGAACTGCCGGAGCAAAAAAGAAAGAGATTTACAGAGGAATACGGAATTTCGGCTGATTTAGTTGAAACTCTGGTTAGTGAACGCTCGCTTGCCGCTTTTTGGGAAAAAGTTATTTCGGAGTTGAGAGATTGGATGGGAGAGGAAAACCCAAAAAAATTCCTTGAAGCCATGAAATTGGCTGCTAATTATTTTACTTCCGATTTTCTCGGCCTTATTAAAGAAAAAGAAATTTCGCCGGACGAGCTTTTGATGAGTCCGGAAAATTTCGCGGAGCTGATTAAAATGATTTATAAAAAGGAAATCACTTCGCGCGTCGCCAAAGACGTTTTGCGCGTTATGGTTGAGCGGGGCTGCGACCCCTCAACAATTATAGAATCCAAGGGACTCAAGCAAGTAGGGGACGAAGTCGCTCTTTTGGAAATCGCCAAAAAAATTATTTCTGAAAACCAGAAAGCGGTTGAAGATTATAAAAAAGGGAAACAGCAATCTCTCCAATTTTTGATGGGTCAAGTAATGAGAGAAACCAAAGGCGCTTCAAACCCAGATAAAATCAAAGAATTGTTGGCAAAGATTTTGGGTTAGGAATCCACCTAATTTTTTTGTTGCGCTTGAACCAAGTCATCTGGCGTTTGGCATAATGCCAGGATTCGGTGAGGATTTTTTGTACCATTTCATCTTTAGATAGTTTCTTTTGTAAATAAAGTGAAACATAGCGGTATTCCAGTCCCAAATCATAAAGCCGTTTCCAGCTTAGGCCTCCGCGACGGAGCCTTTTTACTTCGCGGATAATGTTTGGGAGGCGTTTGTTTAAGCGCGCACGGATTCGTTTTTTTAGTTCTTCCGGCGGGCGCCTTATTCCGATCCATACCAGTGCCGCGGTATTAATTTTGCTTTCCTCGCGACCACCAAGCGGTCCTCGGGGTTGCGTGCTCGCAAAACCCGCAAAATTAACACCACGGCACTTTTTTTTCAGCAAAGCAATCTCAATCGCCCTTATCAACCGCCGGGGGTTTTTCTGTTCAATAGTTTTTGCGCGTTTCGGGTCAAGTTTTTTAAGTATTTTCAAAAGCTCCAGAGCGGATTTTTTGGAAAGTCGTTTGCGAAGTTTAAAATTCGGCGGCACCCCGCCCAATTTCACGCGGCCTAGCGCCGCGTCAATATAAAAACCGGCGCCGCCGACTATTATCGGCGTTTTGCCGCTACGATATATCGTAGCGATTGCTTTCTCTGCGCATTTTTTAAAATCCAGTGCGGTAAAAACTTTTTTCGGATTGGCGACGCTCAAGCAGTGGTGCCGCACCCCGCGCATCTCTTTTTTTGTGATTTTTCCGGAACCGACGTTAAGCCCCTTATATACCTGCCGCGAGTCGGTGGAGATAATCTCACCGTTTAATTTTTTGGCCAATTTTACTCCCAACTCCGATTTCCCCGAGGCATTCGGCCCGACAATTATGATGAGTTTGCGTTTTTTTATCATTTTTGCTAGTATTGAATCAGGAGGATAGTTATATGTCAATTAAAAAATTTAAGGTTTTGAATATTCGCGATTTGCCGCTTGGCCTAAGCGACGCCTTGGGCCTGTCTGAATTGGTGCTGGACGCGCCGAAAACTTCAACGGAGCGAAGATTTTTTAGGCAGGAGCGTGTTCATTCGCAACATGGCTGCCAACGCATTGATTACTATCCGGACGAGAAAGCCGCTTGTATTGAGTGTCTGGACACCATAAGTTTTCTCAATATTCTTGAGGAAATTGGATTGAATTCGTCGGTTGCTTCATCAATCCCGCAGGCAGTTATCGAGGATGCGTTGCTGGAGGCAGCTGCAGAAGACGAAATCCGACAGCAAGAACTTAGCGATTTTTGGAAGGCGGCCCAGCATGTGCGCGGCTTGTAGACACAGGCCGCTGTTTTATTTTATCATTTTTAAAAATTCCTCAAGAGTTTTTGCCCCCAAGTCCCCTTTGTCGCGCTCGCGGACGGCAACTTTATTCTCTTTAATTTCTTTTTCGCCAATCACCAAAAGATAAGGGACGCGCTGGACTTCGGCATCCCTGATTTTTTTGGCGATGGTTTCGTTGCGCGAGTCCAGCTCAACGCGGATATTTTTTGCTTTAAGCTCTTTATAAACCTTTTTAGCGTAGTCCGAAACCTTTTCGTTTATTGTCAGAACGGCGACTTGAGTTGGGGACAGCCAAAATGGGAGCGCGCCGTCAAAGTGTTCAAGTAAAATTCCGATAAATCTTTCAAATGACCCGAAAATCGCGCGGTGTATAACCATTGGTTTTTGACGCGCGCCGTTTTCGTCTATGTAAGCCAGATCAAATTTTTCCGGAAGCATAACCAAATCCAGCTGGGCGGTTCCAAGCTGCCAATCCCGCCCTTGGCTGTCTTTAATATGAACTTCCACTTTGGGTCCGTAAAAAGCGCCCTCGCCCTCTGCGACTTCGTATTTTATTTTTGCTTTTTTTAGCGCTTCTTTCAGCGCGTTCTCGGCCATATCCCATGCCTTTTTGTCTCCCAAAGCTTTTTTGGGGCGCGTGGCTAAAAAATACCGAGGTTCAAAACCAAGCATTTCATAAAAATCGCTGATTATTTTTAGTGTATTGAAAATTTCTTCCGAAGTTTGGTCCGGACGCACGAAAACATGGGCGTCGTCCATCGTGATTTGCCGCACGCGGAAAAGTCCGCCCAAAGTTCCTGAAAGCTCGTTTCTGTGAAGCCGGCCGATTTCGGCAAGCCGAAGCGGCAGATCGCGGTAGCTTCTGATTTCGGAATTATAAACATAAGTTGACTCGGGGCAATTCATCGGCTTTATGGCCAAAACCTCGTTTTCGTCCACTGGATTTTTGAACCAGAACATATTGTCGCGGTAATGCTCCCAATGGCCTGATTTTTCAAAAACCTCCTTTTTTACCAAAATCGGCGTTGAAATTTCGTCGTATCCTTCGCGGTCGTTGATTTCGCGCGCTTTTTTCTCAAGCTCTCTGAAAATTATCATGCCTTTTGGGTGCCAAAAAGGCGCCCCCGGCGCGATTTCATGAAACGAAAAAAGGTCCATTTCCTGGCCCAGTTCCCTATGGTCGCGGCGCTTTCTCTTGCTTTCGGGCATTTACTTATTTTATATTTTTTTAATCTCTTCCGCAATGATGGAGGGGGAGCCGTTGCGGAAGGAGTATTTGCCGCGGATGGCGACGCAGTTGTTTTCCAAGATGTGCTCGGCGGCGTCGCGGAGCGCCCGCGGGAAAACAACCGCCTCAATTTCATCGGTTGTGTCCTGCAATTTCAAAAAATACATTGATTCGCCGGTTTTCGTGAAAATCCGGCGCGTTTGCGATATAAGCGCCGCTAAAGTCACCGGAGAAGCCGGCTTTTTGTTTTTGAAATCCTCTATTGTAAGAAGATTTTGATTGGCAAGCTTCGCTCGCGCTTTTTCCAGGGGGTGTCCGGATATGTAGAGCCCCAAAAGCTCTTTTTCCCAATTCAATCTTTCGTCCAGCGTGGCCGGCCAAGCTTTTTCCAATCGGAGCGGCGGGACTGATGTTTTATCAGGCATTACGCTAAAGAGCGAGGATTGGCTGGCGGAGGAAGCCAGATGCGAGGATTTGGCGTATTCCAAAATTCTGTCCATATTCGCCAAAATCCCGTTTCTTTCGCCTAGTTCGTCCAGAGCCCCGGCCTTGGCCAGTGATTCCATGGATTTTTTATTTAGATCCTTTGATTCGGCCCTTTCCAGAAAATCAGCCAGAGATTTGTAGGGACCGTTCTTTTTTCTCTCGTCAATAATTGCACGGACTACGCCTTCCCCCACGTTTTTAATGGAGGAGAGCCCGAAACGTATTTCCTTTTTGGAATTTTCCGGGATCGCGAAAATTTTATCGCTTTGGTTGACGGTCGGCGGAAGCACCGCCAGCCCCATGCCTTTGCATTCTTTTATCAAAAAGGCGATGCGATCGGTGTCTTTTTTGTCGGCGTTAAAAAGCGCGGTCATAAATTCCAGGGGATAATAATATTTCAGATAAGCGGTCTGGAAACCCAGCATGGCGTAGGAGGCGGCGTGGGACCTGTTGAAGCCGTATCTGGAAAAGGGCTCCAAAAGCTCGCCGAGCTCTTTCGCGGTTGTCGGAGGGATTTTGTTTATTATCATTCCGGCGACGAATTTTTCTTTCTGCTCCTCCAAAAGTTTCCTGATTTTTTTGCCGATGGCTTTGCGCAAAATATCGGCCTCGGCCATCGTGAATCCCGCCAAATCTCTCGCTATTTGCATGAGCTGTTCCTGATAAACGGCTATGCCGTAGGTGTTTTTCAGAATCGGTTCAAGTTTCGGATGGAGGTACGCGACTTTTTCTTGGCCGTGCTTCCTTGCGATAAAAGAGGGGATTAGCTCCATCGGCCCCGGGCGGAAAAGCGAAATCATGGCGATAATGTCTTCAATGCTCGTCGGCCCCAGTTCTTTTAAATACCTTGTCATCCCGCTGCCTTCAAGCTGAAACACACCCACGGTTTTGCCTTCGCCCAGCATTTTGTAGGGACCAGGGTCGTCTAAATTAAGATTTTGCACGTCAATTTCTTTGCCGTGCCGATTTTTTACGAGATTCAGGGCGTTTTCAATTATGCTCAAATTTTTCAGCCCCAGAAAATCCATTTTCAAAAGCCCCAGGTCCAAAACCGCGTGCATGTCGTATTGGGTGACAATTGTTTCCTGCCTTGCGCCCTCGTCTCCGCGCACAGCCGCTTTCTGCAGGGGCACTAAGTCCGAAAGCGGCTCTTTGGTAATTACGACGCCCGAGGCGTGCACTGAAGCGTGCCTGGCCACCCCTTCCAGTTTTATGGCGGCATCCAGCATGCGTTTCGCTTCGGGATTCGTTTCGTAAATATTTTTGAGGTCCGAAACGCTCTTGAGGCATTGTTTGAGGTATCCTTCGTGCTCGCCCTGGTTGGGGTTAAACGGAATCATCTTGGCGACCTGGTCGGCCAGAGCCAATCCTATGCCTAACGCTCTGCCAGCGTCGCGGATGGCGGCGCGCGCTGCCATTGTGCCGAAGGTTATAATTTGCGCCACGCGGCCCCTTCCGTATTTTTGCGCGACATATTCAATAACTTCGTCGCGCCGGGTATCGGCGAAATCAAGGTCAATGTCCGGCGGCTCTATCCTCGCGGGGTTTAAGAACCTTTCAAAAATTAAGTTATATTTTATTGGGTCAACGTTGGTGATTTCCAAAACATAGGCAATTAAAGAACCGGCCGCGGATCCTCTGCCGGGGCCGACAACGATTTTATTCATTTTCGCCCAATGGACAAAATCCCAGACCACTAAAAAATATTCAACGAACCCGGTTTTTTCTATGACCGAAAGCTCATATCCCAGTCGTTTTTTTATCTCGCTGCTAGCGCTAGCCCCATATCTTTTTTTCAGGCCTCCTCTACAGAGTTTTGTCAAATAAGAGGCCGGCGTTTCTCCTTTAGGCCCCTCAAAATGCGGCAGTTGGATTTTGCCAAGCGGGAGCTCCAGTCCGCACTCCCCCGCGATTTTTAAGGTGTTTTCCGGTGCCTCGGGAGTGTCCGAAAACAGCCCGCGCATCTCTTCCGGGCTTCGGAGTGAGTAGTCATCGTCTTTCATCGTCAGCCGGTCCTCATCATCCAGCCGGGTGTTAGTCTGCACTGCCAAAAGCACGTCGTGCGCCGAGGCGTCTTCCTTTTTTAAATAATGGACGTCCTGGGTGGCCACAAGCGGGGCCCCGAATTTATTCGCAAAAGCAATTAGCCGTTTTTTGAGGAATTCGTAATTCGGGACGTTGGGGTGGCTCCCGATTTCTATAAAAAAGTTTTTTTCTCCAAAAATATTCTGGTATTCGCGCAACAATTTTTCCGCCCGGGCTTCGTCGTCGGAGAGAAGCGCCCTTGGGATTTCCCCGGTCATGCAGCCGGAGAGGCCGATTAATCCCTCTCTGTGCTTTTTTAAAACTTCCCGATCAATCCTGGGCTTGTAATAAAAGCCATCCAGATGCGATACTGTGACCAGCTTTACCAGATTTTTATATCCTTCAAAATTTTTTGAAAGCAAGACCAGGTGGTAACGTTTGTCGTCAACGCCCGGGCGTTTTTCGTAAAGAGAGCCGGCCGCCACATACGCTTCAAGTCCGATAATCGGTTTTATGCTGGCTTTTTTGCAGGCCTTGTAAAATTCCACGGCGCCGTAAAGATTTCCGTGGTCGGTGAGGGCGATCGCGGGCATGCCCATTTGTTTTGCTTCGCCGACCAAGTCGCCGATTTTGGCAAGGCCGTCCAAAAGCGAATAGTGCGAGTGAGTGTGAAGATGCACAAACGACATGATGCCATTCTAGACAAAAATTCGGAGATATGCTAGCTTGGTTTTAGAGAAAGAATAAGGAAAAAAGGAGGCATTATGGTTACAGCGACAATGGCGGATGTTGAGAGAGTGGTGGCAGTGAATGCCGCGGCACGCTCGCCGGAAGAAAGGCGTCAGCTTTTTGATAAAGTAAGTGAGCGGCACGATCCAGAAGCTTTCCGGGTTCTTTACGATCTCTATTTCGGCGACATGTGGGCGAGGGCGTTTTGCTCACAGGAACGGAAAGCGATGCAGGAAGTCGTGCTCAATTTGCTCGATTGCGTACTGGATGATTTCAAAAATAAAGATCGGCACAGAGCCGCGGCCTTTTTAGAGGCTACTATGACGTTTTTACATAATTCTGATCTTTTTCGGCTGGATTTGGCGGCCAGCAAAATAGCCGGCGCGATGGCTGACGAGCGCGATGCTAAAGTCCATAATTCTTTAAGAAAGATTCTCATCGCTATAAGAGAGCGTTATCAGAAAGCGCAAGCGGAATCCGAGCCGGAATAGCCCCATTCGGGGCTTTTTATTTTACTTTGTATAGTGTGTTTTTTAATGAAAAATATGGGTGTATTATTTAAGTTAAGCAAATGGGAAGAAAATACATTATCGGCGTGGACGAAGTCGGCAGAGGGCCTTTGGCTGGCCCGGTGACTGTCGCCGCGATTTTAAAGCGGGGCAGGATTAATTTGCGCGGGATTAAGGACTCTAAAAAATTAAGCGCGGGGCAGAGGGAAAAATGGCTTTTCAAAATTAAAAATCAAAACTTAAAAACCAAAAATTTTGAGATTGCGGTCGCGTCTGTTGGCGCGCAGATAATTGATAGAGTCGGCATAACTGCCGCGGCGCGATTAGCTGTTGGGCGTTGTCTGCAAAAATTAAAATTAGGTTACAAGCTTCATGTTCCAAGTTTCAAGATTTTGCTGGACGGCAGTCTTTGCGCCCCAAGGACTTATCCAAATCAGGAAACAATTATAAGAGGCGACGAGAAACTGCCGCTTATCGCGGCCGCTTCAATCGTCGCTAAAACGCACCGCGACAAAAAAATGATACGGCTTCATGAGCAATTTCCAAAGTACCGTTTTGACCTTCATAAGGGCTACGGCACAAAACTCCACCAGAAGCTTGTAAAAAAGCACGGACTATGCGATATTCATCGTAGGAGCTTTTGTTCTAGGTTAGTCTAAAAAACAGGAGGAGGACATTATGAAGATGTTTCGGAACATGGGGGCACTTTTGCTCATTGCGGCGATCCAATTCGGCTATTTTGCTTATCAGGACATCCAACAGCCGCTACCGGAGCCAGTTCGTCTGGGGCCGATTCTGCCGGAGGGTTTCAGCGGCCAGGCAGAATTTCACGGAGCTTCTGAAGTCAAATTAGGTGGCGTACGAGAGGGAGGCAAAGAATTTTGGCAAAGGAGCCAAAACGCTCAAAAGATAGTCGTTTCCGTAGAACACTGGAGCGATGTTTTCAGCAGAACGGTGGTCGTCAGTTATATGCTTGCTGACGGCGGGATTCCGTACTGGACTTCGCGCAGGTTTCTAATAACCCAATGGCAGGACATCTTCGGGATACAAAGCGTAGAACGGGCAGGTGAATACCTGCTGGTTTTCCCGAAATGGCGACCGCGTTACTCGGCTTGGCTACCGATAAGCATAGCAACGTTCATGATCAGCGTGCTCCTTTTAATTATCTACATTTACATTGTCCCCCCGATACCTCCAGAAGCCCGCGCAGTTTAGCGGGCTGTTTTTATTTCCATTGCAATACCTGTCGGCATGAGTTATATTTATTACCATGACTGTCCGAATGCGCCATACGCCCTCGCACACTAAAAATCGCAGGTCGCACCACGCGCTTGCCCCGGCCTCTTTGATAAAGTGCCCCAAGTGCGGCGTGAAAGCATTGCCGCATACCGTTTGCAAAAACTGCGGGTTTTATAAAGGAAAAGAGGCAGTGGACGTGCTTAAAAAACTTTCTAAAAAAGAGAGGAAAGAAAAAGAAAAAGAAATTCACAGCCACGATGGCCAATAGGCACCTTTCGCGATCCATAGCCATGCAGTCCCTTTTTGAGTGGGACTTCAACGAAGGCCGAAGAAACATCAGGGCCATTTTGGAACGCGACCTGAACGAATTCGGCCCGGGTCTGGACGACGGCGGATTCGCGAAAAAGCTCGCCGAAGGCGTTGTAAAAAAGCAAAAAGAAATAGACGGCATAATGGAAAAAGCGGCGCCCGACTGGCCGATATCCCAAATTGCTCCCGTGGACAGAAATGTGCTGCGCGTCGGAATTTATGAGCTTCTTTTCAGCAACCACAAGGAGGTTCCGCCAAAGGTGGCCATAAACGAGGCGATTGAGCTTGCTAAAAGCTTCGGGGGCGATTCGTCCGGCAGATTCGTCAACGGCGTTTTGGGTACGATTTACCGCGAGCTCGGCGAGCCCGGCAAAGATGACACCGCAAAAAAACAAAAGTACGAGCTGGATTTGGAAAAATTGCCCAAAGAGGATTTGGGCGGAGCGGTGGTGATTAGGAAAGATGACGACAAGGTTTTATTTGCTTTGGTGCACGACGTATTTGGATACTGGACCTTTTCCAAGGGGCATCTGGAAAAAGGAGAAGATGTGGCGGCTGGCACAGAGCGTGAAATTAAAGAAGAATTGGGAATTAAAAATCTGAAATTAGTTAAAAAAATAGGGGAGAACGAATATATCGCATCAGACCCGGAGACCGGCCCTACGAGGCGCCGAGTCAATTATTTTTTGGCGGAAACCAAAGAGAAAGAATTAAAACTGGAAAGTTCTGGAGGTTTGGACGACACCAGGTGGTTCGCTTTGGACGAAGTCAGGGAGCTTAAGATGTATTCGGACATAAAACCGATTTTGGAAAGCGCGCTTAAAGAATTAAATTTGCAATAATGCCAGATCTCTCAAAATTTGAAAAAATACTGGACGTTGAGTTTAAAGACAAAGAGCTTCTGCGCACGGCGCTCACTCACCGTTCTTATTTAAATGAGAACCCAGATGTGGGTGGTGGGCACAATGAACGGCTTGAATTTTTGGGAGACGCGGCGCTGGAGCTTGTGGTGACGGAGCACATCTACGGCCAATTTCCGGACAAGCCCGAGGGCGAGCTTACATCCCTCCGCGCGTCTTTGGTCAATTCCAACATGCTGGGCGACATCGCCCGGGATTTGGATTTCAATAATTTTCTCCTTCTTTCCCGCGGGGAGGCGAAAGACGTCGGGCGGGCGAGGCAGTATATTTTAGCGAACGCTTTTGAGGCCGTAATTGGCGCGATTTATCTGGACCTTGGGTACGCCGTTGCCAGCGATTTTATTTTGCGCACTCTCTCTCCTAAAATTTCCGAAATTTTGGAAAAAAAACTTTATAGGGACGCCAAGAGCTTTTTCCAGGAGCAGGCGCAGGAAAATGTTGGTGTTACGCCGACATACAACGTTATTAAAGAGTGGGGCCCCGACCACGATAAGCATTTTATCGTTGGAGTATATTTGGGGAAGGAGCTTGTTGCCGAAGGCGAAGGGTCTTCCAAACAGGAGGCCCAGCAGCAGGCCGCCGAGGCGGCCCTTAAAATTAAAAATTGGGGATAATATGCTTTTTAAACGGCTGGAAATATCCGGCTTTAAGTCTTTTGCCAAGCCGATAACGCTGGAATTCCCGACGAAAATCACTGCAATCGTCGGCCCGAACGGTTCTGGAAAGTCAAACATTGCGGACGCAATCCGCTGGGTTTTGGGCGAGCAGTCGATGAAACACCTCCGTGGGAAAAAAGGAGAGGATTTAATTTTTGCTGGAAATTCACAAGTTGCTCGTCTTGCAAAAGCATCAACATCTTTGGTTTTTGATAACAGGCAAAAAATTTTTCCGGTGGAGTTCAGCGAGGTGGTTGTATCCCGCCGCGTTTACCGCGACGGCGCGAGCGATTATGTTTTAAACGATTCGCATGTTCGCCTCAAAGATATAATTGAGCTTCTATCCAAAGTCGGCCTGGGGGCTTCCCAGCACCATATCATCGCGCAGGGCGATGCCGATCGCATACTCTACGCCTCCCTCAAAGAAAGAAAATCAATGATTGAGGAAGCGCTTGGGCTTAAAATTTTTGAACTCAAAAAAAATGAGGCTTTAAGAAAATTGGAAGCCGCCGAAAATAACATCAAGCAGGTTGAATCTTTGAAACGCGAAATCCAGCCGCACTTGAAATATCTGGAGTCGCGGGCGGAAAAAATGAAAAATGCCGCACAAATCCGCAAAGATTTAAGCGCGCTGACGGAAGAATATGTAGGTAGGGAGCTTAAAACTTTATCTCACGAATCAGCCGAAGCCGAAAAAGAAAGAAAGCCGCTGGAGGCGCGCGCCAAAGATTTGGAAAAGGAAATCAAGGAGAGCGAAAAAGCGCTGGGCCGTGAAAGCGATGCGGAGGATTTTTTTTCGGAGATGAAAAAACTGGACGAGATTCAGGATATTCTTTCTAAAAAGAGAAGGGAACTGGACAGGGAGGCCGGAAGGGCGGAGGTCGCCTCTGCCCGCTCTTACGCCGGAGGAGTGCCCAAAGAAAAAATAAAATCCGTTTTGATGGATTTGGCTTCCGATTTGGAAACTGCCTCGCACTTTGGAACAATGGAGGCGGTGAGGAACTCCGTCTTCGCGGTTACGCAGAAAATTTACAGGTTTTTGGAGCATATAAACGGCGATTCTCATCAGAAAGAAATCGTTTTGCCGGAGACCGCGAAATTAAAGGAAGAAATCGCGGAGCTGGATAAAGAAGAAAAAGAAATTACCTCCCAAAGGCGCGATCTCCAAAAAAATTACGAAGGCAGGGCGCTTAAAATCCAAAAAGAAGGGGCACTTTTGAAGATGAAGATGGAGGAGGCAGCCAAGGCCAAAGATTCTTTAAGAGCGATTTTTGGGCGCGAGGATAAGATAATTATATTAAAAAAAGAATTTGAATTGGAATTCGGGCAGTTTTTAGAAAGCGCCAAGCCGGCTGGCGAACTGCTTGGAGATGCCCAGCGCGCTGATTTCAGAAAGAAAATTGAGCGGCTTCGCATACGGCTGGAAGAGGCCGGCGGGGTTGATGAATCTGCGCTTAGCGAATTTGAAGAGACGAAAAAACGCGACGAATTTCTAGCCAAAGAGCTTGAAGACCTAAAAACAACCGCGGCGTCTTTAAAAAACATATTTGACGAGCTTGAAGGAAGAATTGCCAAGGATTTTGACGCAGGGCTTTCCAAAATTAACAAGCTTTTCGGAGAATTTTTCAGGGAAATTTTCGGTGGGGGTAAGGCCGAGATAAAGATGGAGAAACCCAAGCCCAAGAAGCCGGAAGAAAGTGCGCTGGATGAAGCTTGGCAGGAAGAATTTGAGGAAGAGACGGAGCCGGGACTGGAAATTACGGTGGATATTCCCAGAAAACGAATCAGGTCTCTCAATATGCTCTCTGGAGGCGAGCGGGCGCTTACGTCCATCGCCCTGCTTTTTGCGATGTCCACGGCGAACCCCCCGCCATTTTTGGTTTTGGACGAAACAGACGCGGCTTTGGACGAAGCAAACTCGGCGAGATACGCCTTAATGCTCCGGGAACTCGGTAAAAAAACACAGCTTATAGTCGTCACCCACAACCGCGAAACAATGAAAGCCGCCGATGTCCTTTATGGAGTCACAATGGGAGGGGACGGAGTAAGCAAGCTATTGTCTATTAAGTTTGAGGACGCAAGTGAGCTGGTCAAAAAATGATAAAATTTGACCCGCCTGCAACACTATGCGTAGTATTGCGGGCAGGAGAAGCAGAAAACGTTCTGGCGAAGAGAAAATAAAAAAGCCGCTTCAGGAGCGTTTTATTCCATAAATAAAATTGCTCAAAGCGGCTTCTAGTTTTATCGCTGACATCAAGAGTACTAAAGTGACGGCTATAAGAGAAGACAGAAAGCTAATCAGTACACAATAATAAACTCCTAGTGTTATAGGCCATAAATTGTGCATCCAGAGCGTTTGGCTCCAGCCCAATGCTTTCCCGTTACGTTGTATGATAGGATTTTTTTCAGATGACCAGTCCCATTTATCTTTTCTGGCGCAGCATAATGAACTTAGAGTATCCAATAAACACGAAAAAAGAAGAATTAAAAGAGCAATCTTCATGCTATTTTCCCTCCTTAATTTATCCTACCTCACCTTCTCCGGTTTGTAAAGGTCCTTGTCTATTTTCCGGTCAAAGCAGGTTTGGTCTTGGCCGTGCGCCCAGTTTTGTTCGTTGTAATATGCTAGCGATGGAGGAGCGGCCGGTTCCCGCATTGTTTTTAATAATACTTGGCCTAAGCTCGGCAGATTAAATGTCGCGCAGAGTTTGAAGTTTTCTTTATCAACAACTTCATAAACATACTCCGCGCCGGATTCGGGGTCTTTGGAGATGACGACGCCTCTGATAGGGTCATCTAGTTCGCCCAAGGTTTTCGGTAGCGCGGCTTTTTTAATCCAATAATTTATTATTTCAGATTGGATAAGCTGAAGATGCTGGACTCTTTGGTCGTCAAATTTTCTGGCGCGCTCTTCTTTCGGCGAGCCCACAAGGAAAAAACCGGCGGCAATCGCCGCAAGGATTATCAAAGACGCGCCGTAGCAAAAAACTTTGTGCGGCGCCTTGTTTTTAATGTCTAAAATATAATATCCGAAAACGGCGCTAGCGACTATAAGTACCGCCAAAATTTTAAGCAAAAATCTCGCCGTCAGCTCGCCTTGCAAAAGGTTGTAAATCAATGTCACTAAATCGCCGATGATTATTATCCCTGCCAGAAAAAGCGTGAAATAAAGCAGCCATTTTCTTATTTTCATCTCGCGCTTCGCCGGTATTGCGGCATATCCTTTATTTAAAAACCATGTCGCCCAGATGTAAACCGGGAAGACCACAATCAAGCTCGCTATCGCCAAGCGGACGGACGAGCGCGCGGCAAGGAGCGTGTAATAATTTTCCGAAAGCGCGTCCGGCAGCCAGATGTTGATGTAGCTGAAAATCAGATTTATAAACATCCCCGCGCTCACGTAAAGCGCGATAATATTTAAAAGCTGAAGAAACACGTCTTTAGGGCCAGCTTTTTCATTCATAAGCAAAATATAACATTTTTCACCGCGGCCCACAATCCACAGCTTGCGCGTTGCAATGAACCGGATGTTCTTGCTATAAAAAAGCAGGAAGGAGGTATTGCAAATGGTGACATCCAGGAAGGGCTCACAGCTTTGGCTTCTTGATTTCAAAGACGTGGTTCAAAAACCGGAGGAGCTGGCAGTCAATCTTGCCATTCTGAAAGAGTGGCGGAGGAACGCCAGTTTTAAGATAGAGCTTTCGGAGGAGCATTTCAGGGCATGGCTTAGATATGTTCACACCCAAAATGGCAATGACCATACGACTCCTTGGCCGAATAATGGCCAGTGGCTTTTTGAATGGATTGCCTTGGCATTGCCCCAAAAAGATGCCGCCGCGCCGTTTTTCTTACGTTGCCGGTGCGGATTGCCGCCGGTTTTTTTCAAAAAATGCGCCTGCGGGAAGCTTAACTGGTGTCAGCATCACCTGGATTCGGATGTGATGTATGATCACCTTGACCATGAGTGTTCGCTTTGGTGCTGCGAACACTTGCACGCTAACCGTAACCGTGAGAAAAAAACCTGGACAGCGGCGGAAATCTCGGAATTGGTCGAGAAGTTGAAAATCACGCTTGCTGAACCGCAAGCGATAAACGGCGCGGTTATCCTTCAGGTGGAATGCCGCCAGCATAGCGGCAATCTGGAGTTTGCATCCGCGCTAATGTGGTTCAAAAAAAACGCAAGAGTGGCAGATTAGCGAGCGGGGCGCGATTCGTCGCTGCCCCTTTTTATTTAATAAATTATTTAAACCACTCTTTAAGCGACTTAGGCCAACCAGCCATAAGGAGAAGTGTGAGCGGAGCTCCCCAATTAGCCCAACGTTCAACAAAGTCCCAGATCGGTTCTCCGACGAGGGGACGCAGAAGAGCGGTCCAAAATCCCCAAAGCGCCATCCACAAAAGCGCAATCCGAACCGGCTTTATTAAAATTAAAAGCGCCAGGGCAATATCTATCAGCCCGACTAAAAATAAAAGAGTGGCTGCAGTGCTGACATCGGATACGCCGAAATTAGCAAACCAGCCGACCCATTGCGCTTTTCCCTGAAGCGCGAAAACGCCATGGCCGAGAAATTCACCGGCAACAGCGATGCGCAAAACCCAAGTAATGAGTTTAGTATTCATAAGTTTATTTTATCATTTTTTTAATTTTGCCTGCCCGCCGAAGCTTATTGACGCAGGCTGGGCTCAACTCTTTTCAATAACACCGCGTTAGTAGCCACGATAATTGAGGAAGCGGACATAAGGAGTGCTGAAATCTCGGGGCGGAGTGACCAGCCGAGCGAATTATAAAAAACGCCGGCCGCAATCGGTATCGCAAGCACATTGTAAATTGCCGCCCAGAAAAGATTTTGTTTCATTTTGATTACGGTTGCCTTGCTTAAGCGGAGCGCCGCCACGATATCGTAGGGGTCTGATTTCATAAGGACGATGTTTCCGGTTTCAATCGCCACGTCCGTTCCGGCGCCGATGGCGATGCCTATGTCGGACTCCGCGAGCGCCGGCGCGTCGTTAATGCCGTCTCCGACCATCGCGACGAATTTCCCCTCGTCCCGCAATTTTTTAACGTACCTCGCTTTGTCTCCGGGAAGCACTTCGCCGAATACCCTGTCAATGCCCAATTCTTTCCCAATACCCTCAGCTACTTTCGCGTGGTCTCCGGTAATCATCACAACTTCCAACCCCAGATTTTTCAGCGCCGCGATGGTCTTTTTGGAATTTGCTCTGGGAGGGTCCGCGGCGGCGACAACGCCCGCAAAAACTCCGTCAACAGCCAGCAAGCTTAATGTTTTTCCTTCTCCGGCAAGCCGGTCAAGAGCTCCGCGCCAGGCGCCGGTTGAGACTCCGTTATCTTTAAGCAGTTTTTCCGTTCCGGCTAAAATTATTTTATTGCCAATCCGGGCTTTGAGTCCGTGGCCGGCAAGCGACTCAAAATTTTCCATCGCATTGAGCGGCAAAGCGCCGCGCCCCTCGGCTTCTTCCAAGATGGCTTTCGCAAGCGGATGATTTGACCCGGCCTCAATGCTGGCCTCGTAGCGCAAAATGTCGCGTTCGCTAAAGTTATTAAAAGCAATAACATCGGTGACCTTCGGCCTCCCGAGGGTTAATGTTCCCGTTTTGTCAAGAATAATGGCATTGATTCTTGAAGTATTCTCCAGGGTTGAAGCGTCTTTGATTAAAATATTGTGTTTGGCGCCGATGCCGGTGCCTACCGCGACAGCGGTCGGAGTCGCGAGCCCCAAGGCGTCAGGGCAGGCGATAACTACAGCGGATATCGCGAAAGTCAGGGCCGTCAAAAGCGCCGCGCCGGCGATAAAATACCAGCCCAGAAACGCCGCGATTCCGGAGCCGATTGCAACCAGCACAAGCCAGCCGGCGGCTTTGTCGGCAATCCGCTGTCCGGGCGCTTTGGAATTTTGGGCGGATTCAACGAGTTTGATGATTTGCGCGAGAACCGTTTCCGAGCCGACCCCGGTCGCCTTGAATTTTACGGTGCCGGTTTGGTTGACCGAGCCGCCGATGACTTTATCGCCGATTTTTTTTAAAACCGGAATGGACTCGCCGGTGACCAGCGATTCGTCAATTGACGATTCGCCCTCGGCAATAACTCCGTCAACCGGCACTTTATCTCCGGGCCGCAATATGACGATATCATTATGAACAATTTCAGCGCTTGGTATTGTGATTTCTTTACCATTATGAATCACGTTCGCCCGAGGCGGCACAAGATCAAAAAGCGCGCGAAGCGCGTCGGAAGTGCCACGCCGCGATTTCATCTCCATCCAATGGCCGAATAAAACAAATGTCACCAAAAGCGCCGCCGCTTCGTAAAAAGTTTCATCCCCGCCGATTATGGTTAAGAGAACGCTGAAAAGATACGCCGCCAGAACGCCGGTCGCGATTAGAACGGACATATTTAATTTTTTGGCCTTGAGCGAGTAATAAGTGCCGGTGATAAAAATTGAGCCGGTCCAAAAAACTATGGGCGTTGTAAGGATAAGAAGCAACCAGTTCGTCGGAATCGGTGTCGGAAGATTAAGCTTAAAGTAGTTGAGCCCCAAAGGAGAATATAAAACAATCGGAATAGAGAGAATAAAAGAAATCCAAAAGCGGCGCCGCATATCTTGCTCCATTTTTTTAGCCATCTGCGGGCCGGTCTTCGCGCCGGGTATTTCATGTTGATACGGAGCAGATATCACCGCTTTTTTAAGAATAAGATCCATGCCGCAGCCCGGACAATTCCCGGGCTCGTTTCTAATCACCTCCGGATGCATCGGGCAAGTATAAATCGTTTTTTTCATCGCTAGGTCTTGGGCTGGATAAATTTATTGTGCAGCAACGCAAAAGCGTAGGCGGTTATGTAGGTCAGGATGAAAACTTCAATAATCCCATAAATTGCTCCCGGGAAGCTCACGCCCGCCTTAAGATTGACCAGATGAACCATCCAGCTGAACAGGGTGAGCGCCAAATTTGGCGCTATTGCGACTAAGACTGCGCAAATCACTGACCAGCCGCTCATTACAGCGGCTGCGGCTAAAGCAAATTTTTGTTTATTTAATTGCATATTTGTTATTTATATATTTGCTGATAATATCGGCCTTTAATTTAATTATACTCTTCTTAGCAAGCCCCGCCGTTCCCGCTGGAGTATTTCGCGCTTAAAATTTCTTTCGGGCCGGCTTGGTCCGGGGTTAAACCCTTTGCCGCTAAGTATTTCGCGATATTGTGATAAGCGTCCGGAAACCATTCGGCGTTTGCTTTGAGCGCCGCGAGATACATTTCTTTCTCGCTCGCGCCCTCGGAGGCCATAAGCTCCAAAAGCCCCAGCATGGCCATGCCGTGGTTGCAGTCCGGAAAATAAGCCGGATTGTCGCAACAGGGCCGGTAGATATTTTTGGCTAATTTTTCAACAAGTTTTTGCTGGGTATCGGTGAGCTTGATGAATTCATAACGCGAGTAGTGGTCCATTGCGCCGCCTTGTGCTGGAATCCAGCCGCCGGTGGAAGCGAAGCGGCCTGTGTCGTATCGCAGGTTTGCCATAGGCCCTTTTTCAAGAATTTCGTTTTTATTGGCGAGCCCAAAAGCCCAGAGAAGATTTAAGCGGTTTTCCGATCTTTTTTTGTCAATCACGCCCGCGGCGACCAATTTTGTTTTTAAGCCGTTCAATTCGGCGCTTACCACATCAGTTTTTTTCACGCCGATCAGCGAGATGGCAGCGAGCAGAACAAACGCAATAATAAGCCCTATGCCAACAAAGTCGTTTTCGTTTTTTGTTTCCATAAAATGTATAAGCTGATAATAAGGAGCAGGGTTGAGCTGATAGCCGAAATCAGGCAATAAAAGCAAAGCGTTTTTATGACGAATATCTGGAGATACAAAAACCATGCTGATGCCAGAAAGCCGACGGGCGTAAACGCGGCGGCGGCCCATAGGAACCCTTTTTGCTTTGTCGCAAAGTAGCACAAAAGAAGAGTAATGAGCAGCAAGTAGTAAATCACGCCCAAAAGTGCCACGGGTAGCCCGGCGAATACTGAATAGGCGCTAGCCAAAACCTTGTCGCAGCCCTCAAGCACTCCGCAGGCAACATTGGCGCCGGTGTAGTGCGTGGCCGTAAGATAGACCGCGTCGGCGAACCCCACGAAACTAATGAGTAAAAATATCAGCAGCATCGTTTCATTTTTTCTTCCAATGATTCACGCGCCTTTTTGTTTTGTGGCTCGGCAGTTTCAATTTTTCTGAAAAATAGGAAATACGCAAGCCCGGCGACAACAACGAGTTCCAACAAAAACACGGGAAAAGTCATGTTGCGCACCGCCAAAAAAGCAAGCAGCATGCCCGCGCCGATTATGAGCGGCCTTTGTTTTTCAAACCGGTAAGCAATGCCCACGACCGTTCCACCCATAAGAAGCGCGATGAGCGGCAGAAAAGTTTCGGACGGCAGATATCCGGCTAGAACCAGCGCCGTAAGGATTAGCCATGTTCCAGAGACAGCGGAGCAAATTGGGCAAATTCGTAGATGCATATTTTAAATTATAGGAGATAAATAATAATTCCTAGAATCACCATCGCCAGCCCCGCCCACACTTTTTCGGCGGATTTTTCTCTTTCCTGCCAAGTGCGTACGCGCTCCAGGAGATTTTTGTTGCTTGCAAGAAGCAAGGCGGCTGCCAAGGGCAGAATAAAGATAATGTTGTATGCCAATAAGTAGCCGACTCCGGCAAGATACGTGGCTTTGTCGTTTAGAAGCCCCACGGCCGCGAGGTAAGGTCCGCCGGTGCATGGAAATTCGCAGAGCCCGACAAGCGCGCCCAAAAGAAACGCCGCCGGCAAGGAGCTTTTTTCAATGAGCGCCGACATTTTATGATGAGCAGCGTTTGGGATTTTAAATTTAATCGGAAATTTCGGGAAGAACCAATTTATAATATTGATTACGCCAAGGATAATTAGAAAGGCGGCGCCGATTTTCGCCATAAAATGCGGGGTGTTGAATAGATGCAGGACTTGCAGCAGCCCCAGGCCGATCGCGAGATACACAAGGAAAATCCCCGCGATGTAGAAACCTCCGACAGTGAGGATTTTGGAACGGAGATGCCCTGCGGAAAAAAGAAACGCGATGGTAAGGAGCAAAATGGAAAAAGCGCAGGGATTGACGCTGTCAATAATAGCGGAGGCGGCTATGAGAGGGAAAAGCCGCTCCCCGCCGTTTGATAAATTCCAGATGATTTCGGTCATAAGTTTAGGGCGTCACCAGCGCTTTAATTTTTAATTCCGTCACGCCGTGACTGGTGTCTAAATAAATCACGCGTTCAATTTGGCCGACCCCGGCGGGCCCGTGCGCCGCCGGGTCAAAGATGGCTTCCAGTTCTGTTTCCGCGCCGGGCGCGAGCTTAATATTCAGTTTCGGAGTGAGGCCGTGCCCGGGCATCCCGAAAGGCCCCCACTCTCCGGCTGCGGTTTTTAGCGAAGCGGCGGTGCACATGCAGGAAGTGTATATTTTGTTGACTGTTACCGGCACCGCGCCGGCGTTTTTAATTTTAAACGCGTGCCTGACATTGCCGGCGGCCATTGAAATTTTGCCGAAATCAAAATTTGTTTCTTCGACCGCAAGCTTGCCCCCTGCAACGGCGTAATCGCCGCCAGCGTTTTGTGTTTTCGAGAGATTGCCTAGCCAAATTATCCCGCCCAGAATAACCGCGCTGGCCAAAGCACTCATAATAATATTTTTATTTTGCATAAGAGAAGAGAAAATTAAATGAATAAAAAGCGCCCGCCCAAAACGGGTTTTGAAAAGACAAAAGCAAAATTAGCGGCTGTTTTCGCGGAGCGCCAGCCACTCTCTTAGGGATTTTGCGAGCGGGGAGAGTTTGGTTTCAGTCGAATTGAAAACAAAGCTAAGGTTTGTTTCGGGAGAAAAAATCTTCGGCGCGAGCATTGAAAAGATTGCATATCCCGCCAGAAGGAGCGCGAAGATTAAGGCCAGCGAAAAACTTTTGAAAGCCGTCGTGTGGAAAAATGCGACCGCGAAAGCGTTGTTTTCTGGGCAAAATGCGCCGGCCAGAGTTGAGGCCAAACAGATTCTGTGCGCCATATTTTCATCCATCGCCAAAAACCCGAACGTAGCGAGGGCGGTAAAGCTCAAAATCAGCCAAATTGCGCCTATGGACTTCATTAATTCCATTATATTATAATGTCACCGCATGTCAAATACAGATAAGAAACAAAAAGTCTTTGTTGCGATGAGCGGTGGAGTTGATTCTTCTGTGGCTGCCTTGCTGTTGAAAGAAAAAGGATACGATGTCACTGGCGTTCATATGCTCTGCTGGGAAGGTTGCGAAAATAACGAAGACAAGCGGGATGCGATGAGGGTGGCGGCGAAGCTCGGCATTCCGTTTTTGGTTTGGGATTTTAAAAAAGAATACCGCGAGGAAGTTTTTGATTATATGGTGCGGGGATACGCGGAGAGCCGCACGCCCAATCCGGACGTGATGTGCAATAAGGAAATCAAGTTCGGGATTTTTTTGAAACGCGCGCTGGAAGCAGGGGCGGATTTTATTGCGACGGGACACTATGTCCGGCACTTGGAAGCCGAACTTCCAAGTGGAAGTTCGGCTTCCAAGTTATTTGCCGCGAAAGACCCCAGCAAAGACCAATCCTATTTTCTCTGGGCTCTCACTCAAAACCAGCTCCGGCACTGCCTTTTTCCGATAGGTGATTATTTAAAGTCGGAGGTTAGGGAGTTGGCAAGAAAAGCTGGCTTACCGACTGCCGCAAAAAAGGATTCGCAAGGGCTTTGCTTTGTCGGCAAAGTTGATTTTCAGGAATTTTTACGCAGGATTCTTCCGCGAAAAGAAGGCGCGATTTTAAACCCGGCAGGAGAGGAGATTGGCAAGCACGACGGCGCGCACTTTTACACCATCGGCCAGCGGCACGGACTGAAGCTCGGAGGGCTTGAGCGCCCGGCCTATGTGGCGGAGCGGGATGCGAACGCGAATACGCTTGTGGTCGCCGATGCAGAAAATCCGGCACTCTATCTGAACGAGATTAAAATTGGTGAGATTAATCTTATTTCCGGAAACCCGCCCGAAAGAATGGAAGTTCGTGTCCGTTACCGCCAGCCCCGGCAAGGCGCCAGGTTTTCCGGCGGCAAAATTATTTTTGACTCGCCCCAGCGCGGTGTCGCCCAAGGGCAATCCGCAGTTTTTTATTCCGGCGAAGAACTCTTGGGCGGCGGTGTAATAAAAGCTTGATTTTTTTTCCCACTTATGCTAAGGTTTGAGATGGAAAGGGGGCTGTGGGATGAATAATCTTAGCATGGAGGAGAGAAAACTTATGGAACTTTTTGAACCGGACGCTCTGTTGGAGGGACTTTTCTACGAAAGGCAGAGGGGCAAGGATTGGGAGGGGGAGAGAATGCTGATGTTTTCTATTTTGAAAGACGCCATAGAATGTTTCCAGAAGAATCTACTTTGCGCAAAAGGTTCTAAGGGGCGGCATGAATTTTTGGATGCCAAGGAATGGATTTTTGAGAAAGAAACCGGCTGGCTTTTTTCTTTCCAAAACATCTGCGAAGTTTGGGGTATTGACCCGCAATACCTCCGCCAGCATCTCACGCGTTGGAAAGAAAAGCGGCTGGCGGGAGAAAACATCGCTAGATTGAAGCACGCGCGTGGCGGACGCAAAGTTAAGCTAGCTTAAGCGTCCGCCGCTTTTTTATTACAAATTTTGGTGTTACAATATCGCTATGTCTTCTGCTGAATTACGAAAAAAATTTCTTGATTTCTTTAAAAAGCGCGGGCATAAAATCGCCCCATCTTCTTCGTTGATCCCCGACGACCCTTCAGTGCTTTTGACCACCGCCGGAATGCAGCAGTTTAAAAAGTACTACACCGAGCCGTCGCTTGCGCCCGCGCCCAACGTTGCTTCAGTGCAAAAATGCTTTCGCACCTCCGACATAGACGAAGTGGGGGACGAGTCGCACCTCACGTTTTTTGAGATGCTCGGGAATTTTAGTTTTGGAGGATATTTTAAAGAAAAGGCGATAAAATACGCTAAAGAATTTTTGGAGAGTATCGGGCTTAAAATTGATTATGTTACTGTTTTAAACGAAAAAGGCGATATTGAACCAGATAAGGAATCCGAGGAGATTTGGCGTAGATTAGGCATTAAGGACATAAGAAAAGCCGGGCGCGAGGACAATTTTTGGGGACCGACCGGCGCGGAGGGCCCATGCGGGCCGACCACGGAGATTTATATAAACGGCGTGGAAATCTGGAATATAGTTTTTAACGAATATTACAAAAAGCCGGACGGCTCTTTTGAAAAGCTGAAGACCCCGGGCGTGGACACAGGCATGGGGCTGGAACGCCTCGCGATGGTCTCGCAGGGCAAAAAAAACATTTTTGAAACGGATTTATTCGCGCAATATTTTGAGCTTTTGCCTAAAGAGTTGCCGGAAAAAATAAAACGAATTATCGTTGACCATTCAAGAGCCATAACATTTTTAATTAATGATGGCGTGCGGCCATTAAACAAAGAAGCCGGCTATGTTTTGCGGCGCTTAATACGACGCGTGATGGCCATCGAGACAACGCATAATTTAAAATCTCATATTTTTGATTCGCTTTTGCACGACATGGCTCATTCGTATGGTGATTTTTATCCAGAATTGTTGAGAAAATCTAATAACATTCAAGACGAGATACAAAAGGAACGAGCGAAATTCGGGAAGAGCTTAGATAAGGGCATTCAAGAAATGAAAAAAGATATACAAGCGCTCGACGAAAAACGAGCTTTTGATTTATACCAAACATACGGATTGCCGTTTGAGGTTATAAAAGATGTTGTGGGCGGATTGCGTGGAAGCGAATTGAATAGAAATAAGTTTGAGGAAGAGATAAAAAAACATCAAAAAATATCACGGGCGGGGGTGGAGAAAAAATTTGGAGGGCATGGGCTTCTTTTGGATACAGGAGAGCTTAAGGCCAAAGATGAAGAAGAATTGAAAAAAGTGATAAGATTGCACACGGCGACGCATCTTTTGCAGGCGGCTTTGAGAAAAGTTTTGGGAGACGGCGTAAAGCAGGCCGGCAGTGACATCACCGCAGAGCGGATAAGATTTGATTTTACGTATGATAGAAAACTGACCGACGAAGAAATTAAAAAAATTGAGGGCTTGGTGAATTTAGCGATTAGCAAAAAATATCAGGTTGAGATGAAAGAAATATCTTACGAAGAAGCCCTAAAGGCCGGAGCGCTACATTTTTTTAAGGAAAAATATCCGGAGAACGTTAAAGTTTATTCGGTGGGCGATTTTAGAGCAGACCCGCCGGAGATTTTTTCTCGGGAGCTCTGCGGCGGCCCGCACGTTAAAAACACATCCGAAATCGGCCAGTTTAAAATATTGAAGCAGGAAGCCATCGGTTCTGGCGCCCGCCGCCTCCGCGCGATCGTTATGTCATAAACGTGATAACGTAATAATCACAAACATAACAATTTTGCTCGATCGGAAGGAAGTGTTATATTGAGTGTAATATATGTCTAAAAAAATAATTCTAAATGGCGTACGTAAACCATCAGCGGCAGAATTGGTGCTTTTGGCATTGAAGAAGACGGTAGATTGCCCGTTTGAAATACTGATGGAATACAGCAGAATAAGGAATCAGCTTAGACCGGAATTTGTGAGGATAGCCGCGAATCGCTTAAAAAAACGGAATTTAATTCAAATGGAACGCAGGGGGAGACAAATTTTTTTCACGCTAACCGAAGAAGGCGAAAAGGAAGCAGAAAAAATTATGCTAAAATTGGAAATGACTAAATCCAAACCATGGGATGGAAAATGGCGTATTATTGTTTTTGATGTTCCAGAGAAATTGCGCGGCAAGCGAGATCTCCTGCGGCGGGAATTAATCAATTTCGGTTTTAAACAACTTCAAAAAAGCGTCTGGGCATACCCACATCATTTGCCACAGGAGTTTACTGATTTGTGGGAAGAAACCGGGATTCTTAAACACTGTATAATTTTTGAAACCAATAAGATAGAAAATGCCAAAATTTAATGTAACATTTTTGCTCGATCGGAAGAAAGTGTTATGCAGTAATTAGCAGTTGCTTAAAATCTTGTCCAGAGCGTGTTATAATATTTTTATGCTTTCGTGGATTTTTGGGCACAAAAAAAATACGACGCATATCTTGGCGGTGGATTTGGGGACGGCTTCAATTTCGGCGGCGGTCGTTCAGCGCCATGAAAAAGCCAGCTCGGATGCGCCAGCCGGGCTCTGTGAGGTTAAGAAGGTTTTGAAGTGCCCCTTAAATCTTTTGGGCTACCAGCTTTCCGCGGACGCTGGCAAGCTCCCTTATATTTTAAAGGATGGCTTCATGAAAGTTTTTAAAGACGCTTACGCCGTTTCCCGTCACGCTGATGTTATTTTAATCGCGCTTTCCGAGCCGTTTTTTTTGGATAAGAAAACGCGGAGGGAAGAAGTGCGCCTAAACCCGTCTAAGCCGATTGGCCAGGCCGAGATTGACGCCGTCGGAAAATTTTTAAGCGAGGACGTTTTGGCGCTAAATAAGCGGCTTGCGCCAGTCGGCCGAAATATTCTTGCCATGCGGGTGAACGGATACGATGTCGGCGACGCAGTGGGGTATAAGGGCAAGACGTTTGAAGCCGAGGCCATTTTTACTTTGGTGAGCGCAACTTTGAAAAGTTACGTAGATGAAGCGAAAGAAAAATTTTTCCCCAGGAGCGCGATTTCTTTTTCTTCGGATACCTGGGCTTTGTGGAAACTTCTAAAATCCACGGAGAATTTATCCGACCCCGTTTTGGTTATAGATATCGGCGGAGAAGTGACTGGGGTGTTTGTGGCTAACAAAAACCTGATTGAACATATGGGCGCCGCCGCTTTCGGCATAAGGACCCTCGCCAGGCGCACAGGAGCGGCGCTCAAAATTGGGCAAGAGGAGGTTGAGCCGATTTTGCGCAAGTACACCGCCGGCGCGCTGGATGAGCGTTTGAAAATGAAGGTGGATAGGATTTTGTCCGCGGCGCTTTTTGATTGGTGGGCAAGCATTAAAAATTCCATAAGCGCGCCGGCGGCGTTTAAAAAAATATTGCTTTCCGGGGGCGGGGCCGACTTCTCCGTTTTCTCCGTTTTTCTAAAAGATGGTTTTAAAAAGGATTACGGTGCGGAGGTGTCCGTGGAACCCCTGCGCGCGGAGGCGTTCAGCGATTTTTTGGACCCTGCTGGCGCGCTCTCCGGCGGGGGCGACATTATTTTAGCGGCTCTAAGCATTTTTGTTGATGCCAAGACAAACTAAAGAGAGTTTCGTGGACATTATTCCGTCAAGCGGCAAGCGTGTGATTTCGGATGTTGTGATCGCGCCGAAACAAGAAATCACCTCTCAGTTTTTTAAAGAGCCGCCGCCGACAATTAAACCCCCCAAGCGCTACCCTGGAGCGGCACGCAAGGGCAGGTTTATTTTCGCGATTTTGGCGCTACTTGCATTGGCTATCGCTTTAAGCGCGGTTTTCGGGAAAGTTGAGGTGACAGTAATCCCGAAAGCATTGTCTATTCAAATGGATAAAACTTTACCATTGAGCAAATCAGAGGCCGGCTTACCCGACGGCAAGGCGGACGGCTTTTTGATTTTCAGGACGCTCACGCTGCCACACGGGGAGAACGGGCTATTCAACGCCACGGGAAAGAAATTGCAGGACCAAAAAGCCCAAGGCATAGTCGCTGTTTTCAATAAATCGAAAACCCCACAGGTTCTCATCGCCTCCACGCGCCTTGAAGCGCCCGACGGCAAAGTTTACCGGATTCCCAAAACCATAGTCGTGTCCGGAGCCAAAACCCAAGGCGGGAAAACGACGCCGGGAGTGCTGGACGTGACGGTCGTCGCGGACAAGCCGGGTGTGGAATATAATCTCGGACTATCAGATTTCACTTTACCGGGACTGAAAGGTTCTCCAAAATACGAACTTGTTTTCGCAAGGTCAAAAACCGAGATATCCGGCGGTGCGAGCGGGGAACAAATTATAGTTGGCAAATCGGACGCGGATGCCGCTCTGACGGCGCTTATGCTGCGCGCGCGCGCAGCGGCGCCTGAGCTGATTTCCAGAAGAATACCCAAAGAAGAATTTTTGATCACAGAGTCGGTTGAGTATGTCACCACTAAAGAGAGCTCGGTCCCTCCCCCGGGCTCGCCAGCGGAAAAATTTGATTTCAGCGCGGAAGGGGAGATTAGGGGGGCAAGCGTTGAAATGCGCGCTTTAGAGGAAGCGCTTTTAAAAGATTTGCCGGAGCTTGCGGCGCTGGGAGGCGCTGCGGCGCGCATAAAAAATCTGGACAAACTGCCGATGAAATTAATCGGCTATAAGTTCGGCGCGCGCAGTTTTACACTGGCAGTCCGCGGCACGGTGGAGATTGAGGCGGTCGTGGATGCGGAGACGCTAAAAAGCGCGGTTTTGGAATTCGGCGCCAGAGGCGCGATTTCCAGGATTTCCTCTCTGCCCTCAATATCCGGAGCGGAGGTGCGTTTTAAGCCCTTTTGGTGGCGTAAAACCCCCTCCGACCCAAGCCGTATTGACATTGTTTTAAAGGGAAGTTAATATAGGGCATACAGTGTCTAAAGACACGCTTATAAAGGAAGGGCAGGTTATTGAAGCGTTGCCTTCGGCGACGTTCCGTATTTTGTTGGGAGACGGCAAGGAGGTTATCGGGCATCTGTCGGGCAAGATGCGCGTCCATTACATCAAAGTGCTGGTCGGTGACCGCGTTTTGGTTGAATTCAGTCCCTACGACGAATCCCTGGGACGGATTGTGAAAAGGTTATAATTATTTATATTGGGCGAAGTCGAAATATGAAAGTAAGAGCTTCGGTAAAACCAAGGTGCGCAAGCTGCAAGGTCGTCCGCAGGGGCGGCAGAGTTTTTATAGTCTGCAAAAATCCGCGGCATAAGCAAAGGCAGGGTTAAATATTTAAAGATTTAAAAATGGTCAGAATCGCAGGGGTGAATATCCCGGACAATAAAAAAATTCCCGTTTCTCTCGCCTACATTTACGGCATAGGGAGGCCTTTGGCGCACCGCATTTTGTCTTCTGTGAAAATTGACGAAAATAAGCGCGCTAAAGAACTGGCTCCCCAGGAAGTAAGCAAACTCCGCGACATAATTGAAAAAAAATATAAAATTGAGGGGGAGCTAAGGCGGGAAGTCACTTTAAACATTAAAAGGTTAAAAGACATAAAATCCTACAGGGGCGTCC
This sequence comes from Candidatus Giovannonibacteria bacterium RIFCSPHIGHO2_01_FULL_45_24, assembly GCA_001778495.1. Lineage (GTDB taxonomy): Bacteria > Patescibacteriota > Minisyncoccia > UBA11713 > 2-01-FULL-45-33 > MFHE01. The sequence goes on along the minus strand of MFHE01000007.1, from coordinate 40,694 downwards.
GGCACATGAGGAATCTTCCTGTCCGCGGCCAGCGCACAAAAACAAATTCCCGCACCAGGAGAGGCAACGTCCGCAAAACCATGATGTCCGGCAAACGAAAATTAGAAAAGAAATAGTTCGAGAAACTCACTATAAATAAAATGGGCAAAAAAAGAATAATTCAAAAAGCGGATTTGACTACGGACGAGGGCAGGGCCTCGGCTGTTAAGATTGCTTCCCCAAAGAAAAAAATCACGGACGGAGTCGTTCATATACTTTCCACTTACAACAATACAATCATTTCAGTAAGCGACCAGAGGGGGGATGTGATAATGTCTTCTTCCTCGGGCGCACTCGGCTTTTCCGGGGCAAAAAAGGGGACGCCGTACGCGGCGACAAAGCTGGCGGAATTTTTGGGAGACAAAGCCAAGGCGGCCGGAGTGAAAAATTTAAGCGTTTTAATAAAAGGCGTAGGCGCAGGGAGAGACGCGGCATTGAGGTCGCTTGTCGCGCAGGGGTTTGATATTTATTCAATCCGCGACGTAACCCCGGTTCCCCACAACGGCCCGCGGCCGCCGAAGTCAAGAAGAGTATGAGAGCCAATTGTAAAACTTGCAGGAGATTGGGTATGTCCGTTTGCGGGCGCGAGAAATGCGCTTTCAAAAGAAAACCTTACCCCCCGGGCATCCACGGAAAATCTTTCCGGCGCGGGCTTTCGGAATTCGGCACGCAGCTTAAAAGTAAACAAAAAGTGAAATTTCTTTATGGCCTCCGCGAACAGCAGTTTAAAAATTACGTGCTTTCCGCTGTTGCCCAGCACGCTATTCCCGCCGGCGAGGCGATAGTGCGGAACCTGGAATTGCGTTTGGACAACATCGTCCACCGTTTGGGATTTGCCCCAACGCGCGCCGGGGCGAGGCAGGCGGTAAACCACGGCCATATTTTGGTGAACGGCAAAAGGGTCAGCGTTCCTTCCTGCAGGATTAAAATCGGAGACGAGATTAAGATACGGCCGGGGAGCGCCGGCAAAGGGGCGTTCTTAAATCTTGCTGTGACAATAAAAAAATATGCTCCTCCGGAATGGCTTGAGATTGACAAAGACGCTTTTTCCGGCAAAATAATTTCAGTGCCGCCGGCCGATGATTTAATAAGGTCTTATAATTTAAACTCAATAGTCGAGTATTATTCGCGTTAACAGCTATTTTTTTGTTTAATTTTATGGATCAGAGCACAGTTTTGCAAACTCATACCCGCGTCGTCTCCGAAGAGGATTCTAAGGGGACATACGAGATAGACGGCCTTTACCCGGGCTACGGTCATACCTTGGGAAATTCGCTTCGGAGGATTTTGCTCTCATCGCTTTCCGGAGCGGCCGTGACGAAAGTGAAAATAGAAGGGGCGTCTCACGAGTTCGCCACGCTGCCGGGGGTTTTGGAAGATGTCGTCACGATTTTGCTCAACATAAAACAGCTTCGTTTTAAAATCCATACCGACGGGCCGGAGACGGCGGCAGTGGAAGTCAGGGGCGTGAAAGAAATCAAAGGAAAAGACATAAAATGCCCCACCCAGCTTGAGGTTATGAATAAAGACCTGCATCTTGCGACCCTTACCGACAAAAACGCCGGTTTCAACGCCGAGTTCACCGTGGAAAAAGGCATTGGGTTTGTGCCGTCCGAAGAGCTGGTTAAAGACAAGGTTTCGGTGGGCACTATAGTGCTGGACGCGATTTTTACTCCCATCCGGCGAGCCACCTACGAAGTTGAAAATATGCGCGTCGGCGACCGCACGGACTACAACCGCCTGCGCCTTTTTATAGAAACCGACGGGACAATTTCTTCCCGCGCCGCGCTCAAGGAAGCGCTCCGGATTATGCGCCAGCAAATAGAGCATATTGAAAATTTTGAAGGCGACGCCGAGCCCGGCGCGGCGCTTGGCGAAGAAGCTGGCTTTGCAGAGATGAAGCTTTCCCAGCGTACCAAAAACGCGCTGGTGTCCGCGGGGTTCAGCGTTCCGGAAGAGTTGTCCCAAAAATCCGAAAGCGAAATCAGGGACTTAGACGGCGTAGGCGAGAAAGCGGTTGCGGAGATTAAAAAAGCGCTGGCGAAACTTAAGCTTTCTTTAAAGGAATAAAAAAGTAAACGCGGTGGCAAAGACGAGAAAATTCGGAAGAGAAAGGAATCAAAGGCGGGCGTTTTTGAGAAGTCTGGCGGTTGGCTTGATAACCAGCGGGAAAATTAAAACCACGCTCGCCCGCGCCAAAGCGCTCCGGCCGGTTGCGGAGCGGCTGGTTACGCACGCCAAAAAAAGCGGGAATCTTGTTTTGGGGTACCGCGGCGCCAGAAAATTTTTGCCGAAAGAGGCGGCTGCGAAATTGGTCAAAGAAATCGCGCCCAAATATGAGGCGAGAAACGGCGGATACACTAGAATTATAAAACTTAACCGAAGGGGTGGAGACGCTTCGCAGATGGCGCTCATAGAGTTTGTATAAAAATATGGCGAAAGAAATCATAATTGACGCGAAAAACAAAAAGCTTGGGAGGATTGCCTCGGAGACGGCCAAGGCGCTTCGTGGCAAAACTAGCGTTGGCTTTCTTCCGCACTCGCTTGATTTGCCCAAGGTTATTGTGAAAAACGCCGACAGCATCGCTTTTTCGGAAAAAAAGCTTAAGGATAGGGAGTTTTGGACATACTCCGGCTACCCGGGCGGCAGAAAAGTAAAAAGCGCCTGGGAGGTCGCCCAAACAAATAAGCGCGATGTTTTGCGCCGCGCCGTCTCTGGGATGCTCCGCAAAAACCGGCTTAAAAAATTAATGATTAAAAATTTAATAATTTATCATGGAGAAGACAAATAAAAGCGAATACTTTGAAGCGGTGGGACGCCGGAAAACTTCTGTAGCCCGCGTGAGGCTTTTTAAGGAGAAAAATTCTTTGCCGAATATTTTCGTAAATCAAAAGCCGTATCAGCAATATTTTCCGACCTTGGAACTCAAAAAAATAGCGGAGGAGGGGCTGGGCGCGGTGCGCGCGGAGGGCGCCTACAGAGTTTCAGCGAAAATTTCCGGCGGGGGAATCCACTCGCAGGCGGAGGCATTGCGCCACGGCATCTCCCGCGCGCTTTTAAAAGTTGACGCCGAAAACAGAAAATCACTAAAAAGTCTGGGCTACTTAAAGCGCGACCCGCGGATGAAAGAGAGACGAAAGTTTGGTTTGAAGAAAGCCCGCAAAGCCCCCCAGTGGGCGAAGAGGTAGAATTTGCCTAACTATTAAGATTTGGTATTATTATACAAAAGGCAGAGTTATGCGTTATTGTTTAAGTGTTGAGAAATCATATGGCTAATCAATCATTGAATATACCTAATATACAAGTTTCTGAATTGGGTGACAAAGGCGAAAAAATATATCAGAAACATTCATTAAAACTGGAGAAAGAACATTCGGGCAAGTATGTTGCAATAGAGATTGCCTCTGAAGATTTTTTTATTGGGGAAACATCCGGCGAGGCCCTGGATGCTGCTAAAAAGCGCTATCCTGACAAGCTTTTTTATGTTCGTAGGATAGGAGAAATCACAAAGATTTCGCATCACTTTATGCCGTCTTATGGTTCCAGCATATTTTGATGAACAGGGGCGGCCTAAAGTAAAAATTGAGGTAAGCGGTTTATGGAAAAGAGGATTTATTGACGCCCTTTTTGATACGGGACATAGCGGCGAACTTTCCTTGCCCGTTAGTATTTTAATTGAAATAGGTGCGCCGGTAAAAGGAGTTCAACTTGTAGAATATGCTGACGGCAGAAAAGCTTATGAACTTGTATTTCCGGTTTTAGTGTTTATTGAAGGAGAACAAAGAACGGTTTCAGCTACGCTCACAGGATCGTCGCAACCTATTGCCGGAACACAGCTTTTTAATAATCATAAGGTCTTGATAGATTTTATACGCAAGCAACTCGTTATAGTAAATGACAATGATGCTTCCATGCAAGGCAATCCTTAGTGTCTAGTTTTGGTTTTAAAAAATACTATAATAATTTAAATAACCCTCACAATGTGGATAAGTATTTTTTTCGCACTTATAAAGCCCTGCGGTGGGCGAAGGGGTAAGCGCAAAAAACGGCCCCGTCGCGGACGACGGGGCCTGCTCAATTTTGCGAAGATAAGACGACATTGGCGGCTTTTCTCCAGGTTATGATATAGACGATATGGTAGTTTAAGCCACCAACTTTAATTTTTCGTTGTGAGCAGTGAGGGGCGGTATGCCCCCTTTTTGGGTCGTCACAGGTAAAAATAACGCCATCAATGTTCAGGATTTCTTCGCAATTTTGAGCGGGTTCTATTTGTGCCTTTTTAGCCATAATAGAGCCCTCCTCTCTAACTAGTTTAATCTTAAGCGGATATTTTGGTTTCTGTCAAAAAATAAAATAAATAAAAAGAGGGGCGGTGTTTTGCCCCTCGGTTACCCCCAGCAATCAAGGCACGATTGGTTGTTCGATCGGAAACCCCATGTTCGTCAGGAGCTGGTGGAGCGAACTCAATCCGACCAGCGACTCCTTCAAGCCCTCACCGGCGTCTAGGAGAGCTGATTCCACCTGGCTGGCTGCTTTCTCCCCTAGCTTCTTGAGCTCTTGCGCGTCAAACCATAGCACCGGCGTTTTCTTGATCGATTTTACCTTCGGCTTGACGCACATAGTGAGTGCGACTTGAAACAATTCCTCGGCAGTCCACGGCTGTTTCGTGCTTGGGTTAGTGCCGGGAATTATTGCCAGCCCCCCTTTGTAACCAATAAGTTGCGCCATTGTTGATTTCTCCTTTCTTGGGTTTTTATGCGCAATCTTCGCAGTTTTTCTGGAGAAGGCCTGAAATGACCTCAATGACCTTCACCAGGGTCTTTGACCACCAAGGGGCAGTTGCATCAGCCAGATAGTAACGGGCGCACCCGCTAATAAACTTAAGCACCATGCATCTGGCCTTTTTGGCGGCCTCCTGCAAGGGGATGCTCTTTGGCATCCCGGGGATGTTAAGGACCACGTTTTGGGGGTCCTGCGCCATTAATGTTACCGACGCTAGTTCCATAAGGCACCTCCTTTCCTAATTTAGAGGTTATATTAGAAAGCAATGAAAGTCAATAGGGAAAACCAAAGGCCCTGCGGCGCGTTAGCAGTCTTGACGGGAGAGTGCTAATTTTGATACACTACTAATTACGAATATGAGACTGGAACAAAGAAAAGAAAACATTTTGGATTTCATCATAAGGGACTATATTAAGACGGCAAATCCAGTGTCTTCCGGTCGCGTTTCTTCGCGCGGGGCGCTGGACGCGAGTCCGGCGACGATCAGAAATGTCATGCTGGAGCTTGACGTGGAGGGTTATCTTTACCAGCCGCACACCTCCGCGGGCCGCGCCCCGACGAACAAAAGCTATCGCTATTTTGTGGAAAACTTGATGTCCGTGCGCGAGCCGGCTTCCGGGCTCCGTGGCGAGCTTGACCGCATTATTGAAAAAATGGATTCGGAGCTGGATTCGGCTTTCGGCGAGCTTTCCCGCGCTTTGGCCGGCCACCTTAAGCTTTTTTCAGGCATAAGCATACTGGACGAAGAGCGCATTTTTGGGCGCGGTCTCCCGGAAGTTTTGAAGGAGCCGGAGTTTTTGCGTCGCGGCATGGCCGCGCGCTTCGCCGATTTTGCCGAAAACATTCACCGCGACATAAAAACGTTTTCGAATACGGAGGTTAACGCAAAAGGATTTGGAATCGTGAGCGTGCTCTTTCGCGACGAAAATCTAGGCGAGTGCGTTATTTTCTCCGCCGGCCCGCAGCGCATGAATTACGAAAGGGCAACCTCCGCGGTTCGCTACGCAGCCGAAGACATTAAGAATAAGAAGAAACATGCTCAACGAAAAAGATGATATTATAGAAAACGAAGTTGTGGAGGAGAACGGGCTTGGCGGTAAATTAAAAAAACTGCGCGAAGAGCTTAAGATTTGCCAGAAAGAAAAGGCGGAATATTTGGCGGGCTGGCAGAGAGCAAGGGCGGATTTTATCAACGCAAGAAAGGACGAGGAAAAAGCTAAGGCAGAATTTGCGAAGTTCGCTGGGGAGAGTATTCTGCGGGAAATGCTGGCGGTAGCGGATTCGCTTGAGCTTGCAGGGAAAGAAATGGGGCCGATTTACGCGCATCTTCGGGAAATATTAAAAAGAGAGGGCGTTGAACAACTTGAAGCAAATGGCAGGAAATTTGACCCGATGTATCACGAGGCGCTTGAGCGGGTTGGGGTTTCTGAAAAAGAAAAAGACGGCGCGATTTTGGAGGAGTTACAGAAAGGGTATAAAATTTACGATCGCGTTTTGCGTCCGGCAAAGGTCAAAGTCGGATACTATAAAATACAAATCAACGAATGATATGCGAATGCAACAAATTAAATTTGTATATTCGTATTATTCGAATAAAATTAGTAGATTAGTATTAAAATTATGGCAAAAATTCTAGGAATAGATTTGGGGACGACCAACTCGGCGATGGCGATTGTGGAAGGAGGGGTCCCGAAAATATTGGAAAACGCGGAGGGCGCGCGAACCACGCCGTCAATGGTCGCCTTTTCAAAATCCGGCGAGCGCTTAGTCGGGCTTTTAGCGAAAAGGCAGGCCGTAACTAATCCGAAAAACACTATTTTTTCGGTAAAGCGGTTGATTGGGCGGAAATTCAGCGATGCGGAGGTTAAACGCGATAAAACCCTCCTGCCTTACGAGATTAAGGAATCCCAGAACGGCGGGGTTGATGTTAAAATCAACGAGAAATGGTATCGGCCGGAGGAAATCTCGGCTATGATTTTGGCTAAATTAAAAACCGATACTGAAGCAAAGCTCGGAGAGCGTATTGAGGAAGCAATTATCACAGTGCCGGCGTATTTTGACGATTCGCAGCGCCAGGCCACGAAAGCCGCGGGGGAGATCGCCGGATTTAAAGTTAAAAGAATTTTAAACGAGCCCACGGCGGCCGCGCTCGCCTACGGGCTTGATAAAAAAAGAAACGAACAGATTGTGGTTTACGATTTGGGGGGCGGCACATTTGACCTTTCGGTGCTTGAAATCGGAGATAACACCATTGAAGTCCGGGCAACCGGCGGGGACACCCACTTGGGCGGCGACGATTTTGACCAAAAAATCATTCAGCATATTGCCTCGGAATTTAAAAAAGAATCAGGGGTTGATGTCACCAAGGACGTCTTGGCGCTCCAGCGCCTAAAGGAAGCCGCGGAGAAAGCCAAGCATGAGCTCTCAACCGCGCTTGAGACCGAACTAAATATTCCATTTATCACTTCCGACGCCTCCGGCCCGCGGCACCTGATTATGAAATTAACTCGCGCCAAGCTGGAAGATTTGGTGCGCGATTTTTTGGATAAATCTTTTGAAATCACAAAAAACGTCGTCCGCGAGGCCAAGTTTGAATTAAAAGACATTGATGAAATCGTCTTGGTCGGCGGGCAGACAAGGATGCCGGCGATTCAAGAGGGGATTAAAAAACTTTTTGGGAAGGAAGCCAACCTTTCCATTAATCCCGACGAAGTCGTGGCCGTGGGCGCGGCGGTGCAGGGCGGAATTTTGCGCGGCGACGTAAAAGACGTTTTGCTTTTGGATGTCACGCCGCTCTCTTTGGGCATTGAGACTTTGGGAGGCGTGATGACAAAAGTCATTGAAAAAAATACGACCGTTCCGGTCGCGCGCGCGCAGGTTTTCTCAACCGCGGCCGACAATCAGACCTCCGTTGAGATACATGTTTTGCAGGGCGAAAGAGAAATGGCGGCGGACAATAAAACTTTGGGCAGATTTATTTTGGACGGCATCCCTCCGGCGCCTCGCGGCATGCCGCAGGTTGAAGTTTCTTTTGACATTGACGCTAACGGAATTTTGTCCGTCAAAGCCAAAGATAAAGCGACGAATAAAGAGCAATCCATAAGGATTGAAGCGTCCACCGGGCTTTCAAAAGATGAAATAGAGCGCATGAAGAACGACGCCGAGGCGCATGCGGATGAAGACAGCAAGAAAAAAGAATTGGTTGAGGCCAGAAACCGAGCGGACGCGCTGGTTTACACGGCGGAGAAATCTTTGCGCGATGCCGGAGACCTGCCTGCCGGCAAGGCAGGTAAAATTGAAGCGACGATTAACGACGAAGTCAATCAAAAAATAGAGGCGCTTAAAAAAGTCAAAGACGGAGATGATGTTGCGGCAATTCGCTCTGCTGAAGCGGAACTTGCGCAATCCCTCTCCAAAATCGGCGAAGCGATGTATAAAAATAAACCGGAAGACGGCCAAGGTCCTGACATAAAAGATACCGAGCACAGAGATGTCTAAGGACTACTATGACATCTTGGGAGTGAAGAAGGGGGCGTCGGCGGAGGAAGTTAAGCGCGCCTACAGAAAGCTGGCGCACCAGCATCATCCGGATAAAAAAGGGGGGGATGAAAAAAAATTCAAGGAAATAAACGAGGCCTACCAGATTTTAGGAGACGAACAGAAGCGCACCCAATACGACAGATTCGGCCATGCTTTTTCCGGGCAGGGGCCAGGCGAAGGGTTTGAGGGTTTTGACTTCGGGCAGGGATTTGGCGCAGATTTAGGCGACATCTTCGAGGATTTTTTGGGCGGTCTAGGAGGATTCTCCGCCAGAGGCGGACAATGGCGGAGAGCAAAACGCGGCAGTGATATTTCTTTGGGCATTGACATTTCGTTTAGAGAGTCGGTTTTCGGCGGGCGAAGAAGCGTGGTTATTGAAAAATCAAAAAAGTGCGAAATTTGTAAAGGTCTCGGCGCGGAGCCAGGAAGTTCGCTCAAAAAATGCCAGACCTGCGGAGGCACGGGGACCGTGCGCGAGACGCGCCGCTCGCTCTTCGGCTCCTTTACGGCGCTTTCGGAGTGCACACTCTGCCGCGGGCGCGGGGAGGCGCCGGAGAAAATTTGCAGGCATTGCCGCGGCTCCGGAGTTTTAAAAAAATCGGAGACGATTGACATAGATATCCCCGCGGGAATCCGCGACGGCGAGGCAATCAAGTTTACCGGGCTGGGAGAAGAAGTCGCTAAAGGGCAGGCGGGAGACCTTTACGTCCGGATTCGCGTTTTGCCGCACCATGCTTTCCGCCGCGAAGGGCTTGATATTTTAACGGACTTGTATTTGCCGGTATCGAGCATGCTTTTGGGAGGGGAAGAAATCATAGAGACGTTGGAAGGAAAAATTTTAGTGTGCGTTCCGGAGCTTTCAAAATCAGGCGATTTTCTAAGATTGCGCGGGAAGGGGGTGCCGAAAATGAGAGGGAGTAGAGGAGATCTTCTAATTCGGCTATTCCAAAAACTTCCGAAAAAACTTTCGCATCAGGCGAAAAAACTCCTTTCGGATTTGGAGAAAGAAGGATTATAATATCTTTATGCAATCTTTTTTGTCTTTAATTAAAAACCCGGCTTGGGACGCCGTTTTGGTGTTTATGCTGGTGGCCGCTGGATTTTTTTGGGGCATTTCCGGCGGAAAGAAAAAGATGGCTTTGGGAATTTTGGCTCTCTATGCCCTGCTTGTTATTTTCCCTTACATCCCAATTGATGAGATTTTTATGTTCCGCGCCGGAATTTTTCTGGCGCTTCTTTTGTTGCTTGCGCTCTTTTTAATACGCTCTTTCAGGGGCGCGGCGGGGTATTACGGCGGGCTTTGGTGGGAGATTTTGGTTTTATCAATTTTAGCCGCCGGATTTTTTGTCGCGTCTATAATAAAACTTGCTCCGGAAGACGTTATAAAAAACAACATCTTAAACCTCTCGCCGTGGGTTCTGCAAGTTTTTGCCTCTTCCGCCTACGCCAAATTGTGGTTTATCCTCCCCATCTTCGGCGTTCTTTTTCTTTAATTTAGCGGGCCTTGCGGGAGCGCAGCGGGCGGCGCTCCCATTTTTCGGTTTTGGAGCGGCGCTTTCTATCCAGCGCTTTTTTGGTTAAATCATCGCCGTGAAAATACCGCGCCCCTTTTCTTACGCGCTTTTTCATGATTTTATTTTAGCATATTTCTAAAGTGTCCGCCCACCAGGAATCGAACCTGGAACCTTCTCCTTAAAAGGGAGCTGCTCTGCCAATTGAGCTATGGGCGGTTGTTTAATTTGGGCGGATTTAACTAATTCTACACGATTTTTGCGGCCCTTGCAATATCCGGGCAGCTTGTGCTAAGGTGTATTTAGAGAGTATTTATAGAAAAGGAGGGCCGAAAAATGAAGCGATGGAAATGGTTTTTGTTGGTTTTTGCGTTGACGGCTTATGCGTTGCTTGTGAGCGGTTGCGCTGCTATGTCTACGGCGCTACGCTACAAGGATTTAAGCGTCCAAGCGCGGCTAGCAGAGACGGTGTTTAGGAAGCCGATTCCGGCGTCTCAAAAAATCGTCTGGATAGAGCTCGGAGACACCAGCGGGATGGACGTTAAACTTAGCGATTTAGCTGGACTGATGAACGCCAAGGGCTACAAAGTGGTAAGCGACCCGGAAGAGGCGAATATCTGGCTTCAGTCAAATGTTCGCTATTTGGGAGACGCTTCCACGCCGGCGATTCAGGAAGCGATGCATGCCAGCTACGGCGGACCAATTCTCGGCGCCGGTGCCGGCGCAATTATCGGAGGGTTGGCGAGTAATAGCCCCAACGCACCTTTTGTGGGCGGTTTCATCGGCGGCGCGATTGGTCAGGCGGCAGAATGGATTGCAGGGGAGCTGGTTAAGAAAGTTGTGTACGCAGTTATCGTCGACATTCAAATATCAGAAAAGACCGGGCGATCCGTGACTGAAAGACAAACAGCCAGAATCCAGCAGGGCACGGGCAGTAGCGTTCAGCAGGATACCGGCGCTTACGACAGCGATCGGCTTATATACCGCAACCGTTTGAGCGCAACAGCCACCCAAGTTAATTTGGATTTTGAGACGGCCAAGCCAGCTCTTATCAGGCGAATCACGGAGAGCATCGCCGGGATGCTCAACTAAACGCAAGCAAGCTTGTTCCCGGCATGCCCCCTTGACCTTCGGGGGCTTTTTTTGTTTTGCTACATTAAAAATTATGCTAAAATAAAGCTGTATGGCTTTAGAGAAGCCCAAAGTTTTTAATAGTCAAGAAGAAACCCCGGCGGGAGCGAAAGAGATTGACGCATTTTCCGGCGCGCTGGAGGAGCTTTTTTTTGTAGAACGTCCTAACCTGAAAAAGAGCATGCCCGAGGCCAAGGCGCCCCTGGAAGATTTTTTAAAAAATCACGGCATCAAGGGTGTTTGGATTTACTATCCATGGAAAAACGCCGTTGTGCATACTTTGCCGGAGGAACTCTATTTTAAACTGCGCACCGCGCGCAATCGCAATATTATCACCGAAGACGAGCAAAGAAATTACCGCAACGTCAAAATCGGCACCGCCGGATTATCCGTCGGCTCCGCCATCGCCGAAGTTCTAAGCGGCACCGGTGGCCCTAAAATTTTAAAGATCGCAGACCCGGACGTTGTAGAACTGACTAACCTTAATCGCATAAAAGCAACCTTGCTTGATGTTGGCAGCGAGAAGACGGAAATTACCGCGAAACAAATATGGGAGCTAGACCCTTTCGCGGAAATATATTGTTTGGATGGAGGAATCAATAAAAATAATATAGAGGAATTTATATCGGGCGAGCCGAAACTGGATATTTTTATTGACGAGATGGACGATTTGGAAATGAAATTTTTATCAAGAATTATTTGTGCTAAAAATGGAATACCAATTTTAATGGCAACTGATAACGGAGAAGGCGTGATACTTGACGTTGAGCGGTATGATCTGGACCGAAATTACCCGCCATTCCATGGACTTTTGGGCAATTTAAAAATTGAGGATTTGGCTGGTTTGAGCAGGCGACAATGGGTTGAGATGGCAATAAAAATAATCGGCGCTGACTATCTAGTTGAAAGATTGAAAATATCTTTGGCCGAAATTGGAAAAACTTTATCGGGAGTTTCCCAGCTTGCTACTGGGGCGAAAATAAGCGGAGCGGCCGTAGCTCGCGCCGTGAGATTAATAGCCAACAAAGAAAACCTGGCCTCTGGCAAATATAAGCTTAATCTAGAAGAGTTATGCAGGATCGCTATTTAAATAAAGTAAAAAGCATATCGCGCGGCCTTACAAAGCCGGATTTTTTCTGCAACGCAAGGGGAGTTTCCTTCAGCGCGTATAAAGCCAAAGACTTGCATAACTCTCGCTGGCTAGATAAAAAGCTGCGTAAAATACTTTTAATTTTGCGCAGGTCTTATTACAGGTATGGCAAAAGGCCGCTGATTGATAGATACGACGGCAAATCCGCCATCTATTTGGTTAGGGCCAAAAAAGGAGCTTATGAAGAATGGCTAAGCTTCAGATTTACTCCCAATGACGGGAAGCCCTTAGGCGGCGGCGAGATTGAAATATACTATTCCAACGGCAGGTCGCTGTCAGTCATAGCGCGCAAGAAACTTTTTGGAGGACGGAAATCCTTTTGGAAACACATAGTTTCCACTTCCAGAATGTGCGGTGTCCCGTTATACACGCGGCACAAATATACAGCAATTTGTTTTGCGATTATATCCTACACATTTATGCTGGATAGTTTTAAAAGAAAATTGCCCTTTAAATATGCTACAGGGATTATAAGCAAGAAGCTTATAGCAGACGCGCTGACGATTAAAAAGGGCGGAATCAAAATCTCTCCGCACTTTACTCAGTCGTACAAGACTCTCCATATCGGTAAAAACTCAATTAAAATAGACAGAAATATTTATACTTATAAATTCCCGAGTTATTTTTTGGATAAAGCCCAGCTTTTGTCTCTTTTAAGAAAAATTGTAAAGGAAAAAGCTCTGCCAAAATCCACGCTGAATCTAAGGAGGCTTGGCGATTTTATTTCCAAAAATGGTAAAATAAAAGGGTTTGATCTTACAAGAGAAAAATTGCGCGCCGTCATAGATAAAAATGTTGCGGACGGGCCGGAGCTTAAATTAACTAAAATATCCGATTGGAACAGATCGATATTGAAATTGATTAAAGCAGCCGGGCTAAAATGTGTTTCGATGAGAATATAAACAAATATGCCAACAGAAATCATAAATAATATTATCAAAGCCGCGGTGCGCGCCCCTTCCGGCGACAACTCGCAGCCTTGGCGGTTTTTATTAAAAAACGATAACACTCTTTGTATTTTCAATCTTCCTGATAAAGATAATCCGGTTTTTAATTTCCGCCAGCGCGGCGCGTACGTGGCGCACGGCGCGCTTATTGAAAATGTTATCATTGCTTCGGAAACGCACGGCTACTCCACGCAGATTTCGTTGTTTCCAGGCGGAGACCCGAATTTAGTCGCGGAAATCGCGTTTAGCTCGTCTGCTCCGAAAAATAACCCTCTTTATCCTTGCATTTTTTCGCGGGCGACTAATCGTAAGCCGTACGCCGATACACCGCTTACCGCGGAACAAAAAAATATTTTTATGGAAACCGCCAAAGAATTCGGGGTTAAATTTATTCTTGCGGAGGAAAGGCCCAAGCGGGAAGCGCTTGCCCGGGCGGTGAGTTTGGCGGAGCGGATTATATTGGAACACCGCGCTTTGCACGCATATTTTTTTAATCACGTGCGCTGGACGGAGCAAGAAGAACTGCGCGAACGGTCCGGGCTGTATATCAAAACATTTGAACTTAAGCCGTTGCAATTATTAATGTTCAAACTGCTCCGTTTTTGGAGCGTCTCCAGCGCCCTTAACATCCTAGGCCTTTCAAGGTTTATAGCGAAAGAAAACTCAAAAATATATTCTTCGGGGGCGGCTTTCGGGGCGATTATCACGGCGGACACGGATAAAGATTTTATTGCCGCCGGGAGGGTTTTTCAAAGAATATGGCTTGAAAGCGCAAAAATGGGATTAAGCATGCACCCGTTTGCCGGGGTGATTTATTTGGCGCAACGCGTTTTTTCCGGTGATACGGCGACTCTTTCAAAAGCCCACAATGAAGCCGTAAAAAAAACTTATTTTGAAATTCAAAACGCACTTGGCGTTTCTTCGGGCACAATTTCCATGCTTTTTAGAATCGGGAGCGATGGCGAGCCAAGCGCCCGTTCTTCGCGCGTATATCCAGAGCTTTCCATGCTTACAGAAAAGAGATGAATACATTGGCAACGCAGCTGTATATATTTTCTTTAGATCTCATTATATTCCTTATTGTCGTTGTCGTTGACGCGCTTTTAATAGTTTTGGTCAGCCGCAGCAATCCTAAAAGCGCAACAAATAAAATTTTCGCCTTGCTGAATTTATCCACCATGATATGGCTGGCGATAACTTACGCAGTTCGCTCGCCGGAATTTTCTTCAAGTGTCTTATTGCTTTCGCGCTTGGGGATTTTTTTTGCCGCTCTTATGAGCGCACTTTTTTTTATGCTAGCCCACACTTTCCCTGCAGATAAAATACGGTTGAATAAGCCGGCATTTGTCTTGGTGATTATTTCTACTCTGATCATGCTGGTTTTAAACATTTCTCCCTATGCTTTTGTGGAAGCAGAATTTGTGGAAGGGGCGGTGCGGTTGAGGCCAGGCGCAGGATTGGTGCCATTCGCCGTAGTATCAACTTTATTCAGCGCGTTGGCGGTATACTATTTGTTTAAAAAATTCAAAAATTCCGCCGGCCAAGAAAGACAGCAGCTTAAATTGGTGTGCGCAGGGATGCTTTTAATGCTCACTTTAATAATAGCTACTATACTCGTCCCAATTATTTTTTTTAACTCGGGGAGATTTTTGTTGTTCGCGCCGCTTTACACAATGATATTTTTTGGTATGACCGCTTACGCCATCGTAAAACATCGCCTTTTCAACACCAAAGTTTTCGCTGCCGAAGCCATTGTTGCAATACTTTGGATAGTTTTATTCTCTAAAATTTTTGTGGCCCCGTCTTTAAACGAAGCGGTCATTGATATATTTGTCTTTGCGATCATCATTGTTTTTGGCATCTTGCTAGTTCGCAGCGTGTTGCAGGAAATTAAATCGCGCGAAGAAATTGAGAAATTGGCCAAGGATTTGGAGGCGGTTAACGAGAAATTGCGGAAGCTTGACGAGGCGAAATCGGAGTTTATTTCGCTGGCGGGGCATCAGTTAAGAACTCCGCTCACCGTGATTAAGGGCTATACCTCCATGCTCATAGAAGGGACTTTCGGAGAAATAAGCAAAAAAGCTCTTGCGCCGATGTGGAAAGTTTTCGCGGCCGCCAATAATTTGACGAAATTGGTGTCGGAACTCTTGGACCTTTCCCGGATTGAGTCCGGCAGGTTAAAATACGAATTTAAAAAGATTTATTTTGACAATATTATTGAGGAAGTCGTGAAAGAGTTTAAGCAGGTGTCCGACGGGAAGAGTATTGCTGTAGAATTTGTAAATAAGAATAATAGGACTTTCAGCGTATATGGAGACGCCGATAAGCTGCGCGAAGTCGTTATAAATTTGTTGGATAACGCGTTTAAATATTCAGAAATCGGGCCGATTGTCGTGACTTTAACGCCCAAAGCCAAAAGCATGCTGCTGGCGGTGGCCGACAGGGGCTTCGGCATGCCCGGAGACGAGATGCCGCGGCTTTTTCAAAAATTCGGCCGCACGGAGATAGCCAAAAAGGAGCGGCCCGACGGCATGGGCATAGGTCTTTATTTCGTCAAAAAAATCATTGACGACCACAGAGGCCGGATTTGGGCGGAGTCGCAGGGTCTAGGCAAAGGAAGCACGTTTTTCGTGGAGCTGCCTGTCAGATACGATTTTCAAGAGGACAATGAGCAATTTCTTAGCGCGCTCTGATTATGCTATGCTTATCAACATGCGCACT
Source organism: Candidatus Giovannonibacteria bacterium RIFCSPHIGHO2_01_FULL_45_24 (assembly GCA_001778495.1). GTDB lineage: Bacteria > Patescibacteriota > Minisyncoccia > UBA11713 > 2-01-FULL-45-33 > MFHE01. Next base: position 24,872 of record MFHE01000007.1, on the reverse strand, counting down.
CTGGCCAAAGACGCGGTAAATAAAATAGGCGAGGAGATTACGTTGATGGGCTGGGTGGCTGGGAGGCGCGACCACGGCAAGATTATTTTTATTGACCTTCGGGACAGATGGGGGGTTGTGCAGGTTGTTTTTTCAGGAATGCCGTCTTCGGGAGAGCTGACTAAAATTCCGGATATCTCCCGCGATTTTGTTTTAGCTGATAAATTGCGTCCAGAATGGGTGGTTGAAATCGATGGAATAGTTAAAGAGCGCCCAAAGGGTATGGAAAATCTAGAATTAGCTACCGGCAAAATTGAAATACAGGCAACCAGATTAAAGATTTTAAGTGAAGCCAAAACGTCCCCGTTCGACGTTTTAAGCGACGGCCGTGAGATAGGCGAGGACAATCGCCTGAAATACCGCTATTTGGATTTAAGAAGGCCGCGGCTCTTAAAAAATTTAACGATGCGCGATAAAATAATTTCTTTCATCAGAGATTATTTGCATAAAAAAGATTTTATAGAAATTGAAACGCCGATTTTGACAAAGTCTACTCCTGAAGGCGCGAGAGATTATGTGGTCCCGTCGCGGCTTCATCCGGGAAAGTTTTACGCGCTTCCGCAATCTCCCCAGCAATATAAACAGCTTTTGATGGTTGCCGGGATTGAGAGATATTTTCAGATAGCAAGATGTTTCAGGGACGAGGATACGAGAGGCGACCGCCAGCCGGAATTCACTCAACTTGATTTGGAAATGAGCTTCGCGAGCCAGGAAGAAATTTTGGCTCTTACCGAAGAACTTTACGCAGACATTATTGAAACGCTTTATCCGGATAAAAAAATCTCCCAAAGGCCGTTCCCGCGGCTTACTTGCAAAGAGGCGATGGACAAATACGGCACGGACAAGCCGGATTTGCGGAAAGACAAGAATAACCCTAATGAGCTTGCCTTCGCGTTTATCGTGGATTTTCCGATGTTTGAATGGAAAGACGCGGAGAAAAGGTGGGATGCTGTGCACCACCCATTCACGAAAATCCGAAATCCGGAGCACGAAATTCGAAAAGAAAATGCAGGCAGATTAATGGCTTATCAATACGATTTTGTGCTGAACGGATGCGAGATCGGCGGGGGGTCAATCCGCGAGCATAATCCCGAAATTCTGGAGAAAGTTTTTGAGATTATGGGCAACAAAAAAGAAGACATCCGCCGCCAGTTCGGACATCTTTTGGAATCTTTTGAATACGGCGTCCCGCCGCACGGCGGGATCGCCTCGGGGGTTGACCGGCTAGTTATGATTTTGGAGCAGGAGCCAAGCATCCGCGAGGTGATCGCGTTTCCGAAAACCGGCGACGGTCGGGATCTGATGATGGACTCGCCCTCGGAGATTTCAAAAAAGCAGCTTAGAGAACTTCACATAAAAACAGCAGATTAAATGGCGTATCAGATAACCTTAGAAAAATTTTCGGGGCCGCTGGATTTGCTTTTGAACCTTGTTGAGGAAGACAAGCTTTCCATAAATGAAATTTCGCTCGCAAAAATCGCGGAGCAGTATATTGCGCATTTAAAGTCTTTGGAAGAAATGCCGAAAGAGGAATTGGCGGAGTTTTTGGTAATCGCCTCAACCTTAATGCTGATAAAATCCCACTCGCTGATTCCCGGGATTAAACTTTCAGAGGAGGAAGAATTGGATATCCATGAGCTGGAAAACAGGTTAAGAACATATAAGTTTTTTAAAGAACTTTCTTTGCATATTAAAGATTTAAATAAGGAGAATCTGCATCTTTTCGGAAGAGAGGCCTACGCCGGAATGTCAGCAGTGTTTTTTCCGCCGGAAGGGCTGACTCCGGCAGTCCTTAAAAAAACTCTGGTTGAGATTTTGGGGGCCGTTCCGCAAAAAGAGTTCCTGCCGGAGGAGGCCTTGGCAAAAACCGTTTCAATGGAAGAAAAAATGGCGGAGCTTCGCGAGCGCATCAACAAATTCATGGAATTTACTTTTTCCGCCATAGGCCTGGCCAGAACCAGCGCCTCCGGCGGAGACGAGAAACAAAGTAAAGTAGAAGTAATAGTGAGTTTCCTCGCCACTCTTGAACTTATAAGGCAGGGGTTTATGATATTTGAGCAAAAAAAATTATTTGGCAACATTGAGCTTAAGAAAAATAACAATGAATGAATTGGCTAAGAAAATAGAAGCGCTGCTGTTTGTTTCCGGCGAGGGGATGGCGATTTCGCGTCTTGCCTCGCTTCTTAAAAAAAGCGAAAAGGAGATAAGAGAATCTTTGGATGAGCTGGAAAAACATCTGGCAGGGGAGCACGCGCTCGCGCTTTTAAAAGACCAGGACAGGGCTTCTTTGGTAAGTTCCAAAGAAGTTTCAAAACTTGTGGAAGATTTCGCTAAAGAAGAATTTGACGGCGAGCTTACGCGCGCCGCGCTGGAGACGCTTACAATCATATCCTACAAAGGGCCGCTGAAACGTTTTGACATAGATTATATACGCGGTGTGAACTCCTCTTTTATAATTCGTAATTTGCTGATGCGCGGGCTGATTGAGCGCGTGCGCGACCAAAAAGATTCCCGCGCCTTTTTATACATGGTTTCGGCCGACTTTCTTAAATTTTTGGGCGTTGCTTCAATTTCCGAACTGCCGGAGTACGGAAACTTCGCCCAAAAGCTTGAAGAATTTCTTAAGACCGCTTCCGAAACGCAATGAAAATGAAGAAACCGGCAATTTTTATCTTTGCCATTTTGTTTCTTTTAATCTCCTCTTTTATAAAAGTTGAGAAAAGGGCCGCGCGGCCGTCCGCGGCTCCGCAATCTCCCGCTCCGGAGATTGAGGCGAGGTCGGCTTTAGCTAAAGATTTGGTGAGCCACGAGATTTTATTAAAAAAAAATGAAAAGGAGCCATTGCCACTGGCAAGCATCGCAAAAATCATAAGCGCTTTGGTGATTTTGGATGAAAACATGGCCGATGAAGAGGTTGCTGTCTCAAGAGACGCGATAGAAGCCCCGGAGCCAAGCTCTTTAAGGGTGAGAGAGCATTTTAAAATCGGCGATCTTTTGGCGATGGTGATAGTTGAATCTTCAAATGACGCAATTTCTGCTCTTGTTGAGCACACTATTCAAAAAGAGAACAAGAATCGGGATTGGTTTTTGGATTTAATGAGGCAAAAAGCGGAGTCCTTTGGCGCGCTTTCAATGAATTTTTACAATATCTCCGGCCTTGATATTTCAACGGATACGGCCGGCGGCTACGGCTCGGCGGAAGACGTTATGAAAATTGCCGAAGCATCGCTCGGCTCGCCTTTGTGGCAGTTCGGGGAAACAAGGGAAATAATTTCGCGCGAGGGGATACGGCACGCGCTCAAGCCGACAAACGCTCTCGCGCCGGAGCTCACGCCGCTCATCGGCGCCAAAACCGGATACACGGATTTAGCCGGCGGCAATTTGCTGGTTATCGTTGAATATCCAATCGGCCGCCCCCTCGGCATCGTCGTTTTGGGCTCTTCGGAGCAGGGCCGTTTTTCAGACGCCAAAAGGATTTTGGAGTGGATAAAATTATAAAAATAGATTTAGAACATACAAATTTATTGTATGCAAATCAACCGATCGGTTATATTGCACACCATAGAATACAAGTAATAAAAACCCCTTATAAAATAAGGGTTTTTGCATACTTGACTTTTAATTAAAATAGGAGTATAATTGCAAATAGAAAAATCAGGAAAGGGAGGGTAATTTCATGTCTGAAAAATTAATGGCAGGTTTCGCGGTTTTATTCACGATAGCGGTACTGGTGGGTGTTTATATTAGCCAAAGGCCAACGAAAGTTTCGTTGACCGCTGAACAGTTTTCGGCCCGGTTTGCCGAAGCCAATCGGCAGGCTGATGTGACCTCGCAGCTCCGTGCGGCGGAGAGGGGAGATTTGATTAAGATGAGAAACGGTGAAGTTGCGGCTGTTTTGCGCGGCGTTAAAGAAGAATCCACACTTCTTGCTTGGGGGAGTTGTAATGAAAGCATGATTGAATATCCGTTGGATTTGCTTTCACGGCGCGCTGATGAGGTGGTGAAGTATTACCCCCCGTCGCCTAAGTACGCGGAAGTAGCGGCTCTTTATATACGCTGCGAACGGGTAAAGTAGTTTTAAGAGCCTGTTTCTTGCGGAGACTCAAAAAAGAGTTTTCGCGGAAACCGGCTATTTTTTATTCTAAAAAATGTTAAAATAAAGCCAAATGCAGGATACTATTTTAAACATCTATAAAGTGCTTGGGCTGGGGGGGTTCGCGTTTTTCTTGGGTGTGGCGCTGACGCCGATTCTGACGCATTATCTTTATAAATACAAAATGTGGCGGAAGGACGCGCGCACCACCGCGCCCGACGGCGCGCCGACGCCGATTTTTAACCAGCTCCACAAGGAGCGCGAAACAAAGGCCCCGCGGATGGGGGGCATCTTAATTTGGGCGACGGTTCTCGCTGTTGCCGCGATTTTCAGGATTTTGCCGGTCATTTCCGACGACCCGATTTTTTTAAAGCTTAATTTTCTCTCCCGCGGGCAGACCTGGGTGCCGTTGGGGATTTTATTTTCCGGGGCTATGGTCGGGCTTTTGGACGACTTGCTCCTTGTGTTTCAAAAAGGCGCTTACCGCGGAGGAGGGCTTACTTTTACCAGAAGACTTCTTTTAATCACTATTATCGCGGCTCTGGGGGCCTATTGGTTTTATTTTAAATTGGGGCAGGATTCGATTTTTATTCCCGGGATTGGAGACTTATGGCTGGGAGTTTATTTTATCCCGCTTTTTATTTTGGTTATGTGGGCGACTTTTTCGGGCGGGGTAATTGACGGCTTGGACGGCCTCTCCGGCGGAGTATTCGCTTCAATTTTTGCGGCTTACGCCGGCATCGCATTTTTTCAAGACCAGATAAACATCGCGGCATTTTGCGCGGTTATCGCCGGCGCAATTTTGGCGTTTTTGTGGTTCAACATCCCGCCCGCCCGATTTTATATGTCCGAGACGGGAATTATGGCCCTTACCACAACTTTGGCAACTGTGGCTTTTCTTACGAACGCGGTCGCTGTTTTGCCAATCATCGCCTTCCCGCTGGTTTTGGAATCGCTCTCTGTAATTATCCAGCTTTCCTCAAAAAAACTTTTTGGTCGCAAGGTGTTTTTGGTCGCCCCGATACATCATCATTTTGAAGCGATTGGCTGGCCGGCGGAAAAGGTCGTTATGCGCTTTTGGATTCTCTCCGTTGTTTTTGCGATTTTCGGCATGATTTTACATTTTGTAAGCAGAGTTTAAATTATGGCTTTTTCTATTTTGATAAAAAACGGGACAGTGATAGACGGCTCTGGAAATGCTCCCTATTCGGCAGATATTGGTGTCTCGGCTGACCGCATCGCAAAAATCGGAAATCTTTCTGGCGAGGCGGCCGAACGGATTATTGACGCTACCAATCTCTACGTAACTCCGGGTTTTGTGGATATTACCAACCACTCCGACGTTTACGGAACGCTTTTTTTTGTGCCTTCTCAAGAAAGCTTATTGCGGCAAGGAGTAACGACAATTTTGGTCGGAAATTGCGGAGAATCTTTGGCGCCGGTGGCGAGGCGCGAATCGCTTTTGGGGCTTGAGCGCTGGACAACCGGATTTTCTGTGCCGATAAATTGGAATTCCCTCTCGGAATACTATGAAAACATAGAGCGTTTGGGCGTCGGGGTTAACGTCGCGACATTGGTAGGCCACGAGACCTTGAAAAGAAACGCGAATTCCAAAGAGGAGCGGCTGTTTCTTTTAGAAAAATCCTTTTCTGAGGGCGCTTGGGGGATGAGCAGCAATTTTTCTTTCGCGGATTGGAACGGAGACGAGGAGGGCGAGCTTCTTGGATTGCTCGCCGCCGTAAAAAAACAAGGCGGGCTTTACAAAGTGCATATCCGCGACGAGGGCAAAAACTTTCTGCCGTCCGTGTCCTCCGTGGTTTCCTTGGCGCGCGAAAGCGCCGCGCGCACGGTAATCTCACATTTCAAAGCGGTCGGCAGGGGAGCTTGGGCGGACTTTGAGGGAGCGCTTGGGATAATAAACGCCGCCCAAAATGAAGGAGTGGCAATATCCTTTGATGTCTTCCCGTATCTGCGCACTGGTTCAATGCTTGTTTCTCTCCTGCCGGCCTGGGCAAGGGAGGGCGTGAGCGAAGACGTTTTAAGAAAACTGGGAGACCCGGCAATATCGGCAAAAATCCTGGCCGAACTTAAATCGGCAACGCTGCACCCAGAAAGAATTCTTATTGCATCCGCTCTCAACGACAAAAGTGTCGTCGGCAAGGATTTGGGAAAGCTTTCGGCGCGCGCCGGCATTGAGCCGGAAATACTTATGGTTGAGCTTTTAAAGATAAACGGCCTGAACATTTCCGTATTTGGCAAAACCTTAAGCGAACCAAATTTGCTTACGGGCGCGAAATATGCCGGGAGCATAATCGCTTCCGACGGCGCCGGATATGATGTTGCAGAGAGCCGTTTCGGGAACTTGGCGCACCCGCGGTCTTTCGGCGCTTTCCCGAGATTCTTTAATTTAATATCTGCCAGGGCGAAAATTCCTTTGGGCGACGCCGTCGCTAAAATAACTTCTTTGCCGGCGAAGGCCGCAGGTTTTTCCGATCGCGGCTTTTTGAAACCGAAATATATTGCCGACGTCGCCATTTTCCATCCCGAGGAATTTAAAGACAGCGCGACTTATAAAAACCCTTACAGATACGCATCCGGACTCCGTTTTCTCTTGATTTCGGGCAAGCTTGCTATTGAGGAGGGGGCGGTTTTGCCGGAAAGGCACGGAGTGGTTCTAAGAAAAAAATGAAATGAGGAGGGCCGGCTCATACGACAAAATATTTTTCTTCCTTTCCATTTTTCTTACGCTTTTCGGGCTTTTTATTTTGGCATCTGCGTCAATCGGGTTTTCAATGTCCAAATTCGGCTCGCCGTATTATTATTTTCTGCATCAGGTTCTCTACGGCGTTTTGCCGGGGCTCGCGTTGCTTTACGCAACCTATAAAATCCCTTACGAAAAATGGAAAAAATTCGCGCTGCCCCTGCTGCTTTTGGCGATTTTTCTGATGTCTTTGGTTTTAATCCCCGGCATCGGGCTTCTCCATGGCGGCGCGAGGCGCTGGCTGGCATTTGGAAGCGTGTCTTTCCAGCCAGCTGAGTTTTTAAAGCTTGCTTACATTGCGTATCTCGCCGCCTGGATTGAATCCAAATCAAAATCCATCGGCTCTTTTAAATTCGGCCTTTTGCCGTTTGCCATCATGAGCGCTTTCATCGCTTCTTTTTTAGTCATGCAGCCGGACATCGGAACTTTGGTGGTTTTGATGATTTCGGTTTTGGCGCTCTTCTTCATAAGCGGAGGAAGCTTTAAACAAATAGCTTTGCTTTCCGCCATCGGACTGGTTATTATAAGTGTACTTATAGCCGTTGAGCCTTACCGAAAAGAACGTTTGAAAGTGTTTTTAAACCGCCAGAGCGATCCACAGGGGAGCGGTTACCAGATAAACCAGGCGCTTATCGCCGTGGGGTCTGGCGGGCTTTTCGGCAGAGGGCTCGGGCTTTCTCGCCAGAAGTTCAGCTATTTGCCCGAGCCGATAGGGGATTCTATTTTCGCGGTTTTCGCAGAAGAGCTAGGGTTTTTGGGCGCGATTTTGCTTCTTGGGGCGTTTCTTTTATTTTTTTTGAGGGGCATGTGGGTGGCAAACCGCGCGCCGGATCTTTTTGGGAAGCTCTTGTGCGCCGGAATTTTATTTTTAATTATGTTTCAGGTTTTAATAAACATATCCGCCATAATCGGGCTCCTGCCGCTTACGGGGATACCGCTTGCTTTTGTAAGCTACGGCGGTTCGTCTTTGGCGCTTACTTTGGCCGAAGTCGGCATTATTCTTAACGTTTCCAAAAGAAAAATATGAAAGTAGTTCTTACTGGCGGCGGAACCGGCGGGCATTTCTACCCATTGATTGCTGTCGCCAGATCCCTTAAAAAGATTGCCGAATCCGAGAACATAGCGCGGCTGGATTTATTTTTTATGTCCGATGAGCCTGCGGACAAAGAACTTTTGCTGGCCGAGGGCATAAAATTCATAAAAATCCCGGCGGGCAAAATGAGGAGATATTTTTCCCTAAGATATTTGCCGGATACCCTAAAGACCGTTTTCGGCGCACCTTGGGCTATTTGGAGGGTGTATTTTTTGATGCCGGACGTAATTTTTTCAAAAGGCGGGTACGCCAGCTTCCCGACTTTGCTCGCCGCGCGCGTTTTAAAAATACCGGTCATAATCCACGACTCCGACGCCATTCCGGGGCTTGTGAGCCGCTGGGCTGGCGGGTGGGCACAAAGGATAGCGCTTTCATTCGCCGAGGCGGCGAAATATTTCCCCGGCAAAAACGCGGCCGTGACTGGCAACCCCGTCCGCCAGCAGATAATCGGCGGGAATCTGGCGGAGGCGGTTGAATATTTTAAATTGGAAGAAGGAGTTCCTACGATTTTGGTTTTGGGCTCGTCGCAGGGTTCGGAGAAAATAAACGAAACCGCGCTCGCGATGCTCCCGGAGGCAGTTAAAAAATATCAAATCATACACCAGACCGGCAAAAATAATTTTGGAGACGTTTCGGGGCGCGCGCGCGTCATTCTGGCAAAAAGCGAATACAAGAGCAGATACCATCCTTACGGCTTTTTGGGGGAAGGGGAGCTCAGAAACGCTTCCCGGGCCGCAAACCTCATCGTTTCAAGGGCTTCTTCCATGATTTTTGAGATAGCTGCTTGGGGAGCCCCAGCGATTTTAATTCCCCTGCCTTCGGCGGCGCAGGACCACCAGCGGGAAAACGCCTACATTTACGCAAGGTTCGGCGGAGCGGAAGTGCTAGAGGAAACAAACCTTGCTCCGCACCTGCTTCTTTCGGAAATAGACAAAATTTTGGCGGCCCCAGAGAAAACTCAAAAAATGAAACTCGCCGCGCAGGCCTTCGCTCGTTTGGACGCTGCCGATAAAATCGCAAAAGAAATAATTAAATTAGGAATTCATGAATAGCAGCAAAGTATGAAATATTAAACTATTAAGCGATAAGGTTCTGAAAATAATAAATCAATTTGCCATTTGTAATTTCTTCACTGACAAAAATCTCAACGAACGGATCTATTTGAAGCAGATTGCACAAAAATTTAATTTCGCTTTCGCACGGGAAAGGATGAACCCATACGCTTTTTTGAAGAGGGAAAAAGTTAAGTTCTCGCAATTTTTGCTGGAAAGCGCGCCGGGCTAATTTATATTTTTCCGGAATATCAAATGATACCACCCGCCATTTGCCGTCCCACTTTTGCGGATTTTCTATTTCTAATGTTTCCAATAAAAATTTTTTACTAACCAAACGTCCTTTTTCAGTAAACTGATATATTAAAGACCCATCGCTGTTTTCTTTTTTAAGTTCAAATATACCGCGTTTTTTAAGTGTATAAAAACGTTCCCATAATTTCCGGTAGCGGTCTTTCTGCTCCCTCCGGTGTGCAGTGGCGTTCTTTCCTAAGATTTTTACTAGCCCTGGGGCAACAAAAGCGACGGTAATGACGCCGCCAAGCAAAGCAATGGCTAAAACCGCTTTAGATACGGAAGTTGCTGTCGGGTGTTTATCCATAAACCCTTTGATCCGCGCTTTATATTGGTCAGTTACATTAGGGTCTTTGAAGTAAATAGGCCGATGTTTTGGCATATAAATCTATAGTATACAAAAAAACCGATCGGTCAAAATATACACTATGATTTTTGGCAAAGAACATTATTATAATAAGCACAAGGCCGAAAGCAATCATTAAAAACCATCTTTTACCATTGCGATGTCAAATATACATGTAAGAACAAGGTTTGCCCCAAGTCCCACAGGGTTTTTGCATGTCGGCGGGCTTCGTACCGCTTTGTATAACTACCTTTTTGCCAGGCAAAACGGAGGCCAGTTTATTTTGCGTGTAGAAGACACAGACCGCACCAGAATTGTGGAGGGAGCAGAGGAGAATATTATTGAAACATTGCGGATATTCGGACTTGATTTTGACGAGGGGCCAGTCAGGCAATCAGAACACTTAGAAAGATACAAAGAATGCGCAAAAGAACTGCTTGCGAAGGGGGTTGCCTATGAAGATGGCGATGCCGTCAGATTTAAAATGCTGAAAGACGGCATTACTAGCTTTACCGACATCATTCACGGCGAAATCCGGATAGAAAATAAAACACAGGAGGATTTTGTGATTTTAAAATCGGACGGTTTCCCGACTTATAATTTAGCCCATTTGGTTGACGACCACGATATGGCAATCACGCATGTCATAAGGGGCGACGAATTCATCTCTTCAATGCCGAAATATATCGCGCTACACAAGGCATTCAGCTGGGAGCTTCCCCAATATGCCCACCTGCCGCTGATTTTGGATAAAAACAGGGCGAAACTTTCAAAGAGAGAAGGGGAGATGGCTGTTAAAGATTTTTTAGACGACGGATACCTCAAAGAAGCTATTTTGAATTTCGCGGCGCTTTTGGGATGGCATCCAGCACCGGAGCAAAGCTCGGTGCTGGGCAAGCTCCTAGAGAAAGAGATTTTTTCTAAAGAAGAATTAATAAAAGAATTTAAGCTTGAACGTGTTCAGAAAGCCGGGGCGATTTTTGACACGGCGAAGCTTGATTGGATGAATGGAGAATACATCCGCAAAAAATCGCCTCGGGAGCTTTTAGAGCGCATTATGGAAGCCGGTCTTCCACTTGGAAGTCCGGCTTCCAAGCCCGAATATTTGGAGAAAATCATCGCTTTAGAACAATTCCGCCTCAAAAAACTCTCGGAGTTTCCGGAAAAAACCAACTATTTTTTCAAAGAACCGGAATACAACACCGCGCTCTTAAAGTGGAAAAATATGTCGGATGCTGAAATTAAAAAATCTTTAGAGATTTCAAAAAATATTTTAGAATCTCTTGGCGCTCAAGATTTCACAAAAGAAAATCTGGAAAAAATATTTTTGGATAAAGCCGAAGATTTGAAGGATAGGGGAGAGCTTCTTTGGCCCCTCCGGGTCGCCCTAACCGGCAAAAAGGCCTCCCCGAGCCCGTTTGAGATTATGGAGATTCTAGGCAAAGACAAAAGCATCGCCCGCGTCGCATCGGCTTTAAATATGCTAAAACCCCATTAGAAATATTGTTTCTAACGGGGTAAAATAAGGTTGTGAGACTAATTTTTAAAACCATTGGGGTGGCGGCGCTTTTGGCGCTGGTTTTTATAGCGCCGGTTTTTGCTGCGGATGAAAATGATTTAAAAAACCAGATTGAGCAAAAAAACAAGGAAATCCAGCAATTGGAGACGGAGATTAAGCGGTATCAGGAAAGCATAGAAGAAGCAGAATCAACCACTAATACCCTCAAAGGCGAGATAAAACGGCTGGATAACGAGGTTAAAAAATTAAACGCGCAAATCTCACTTACAGAGAAGCGCATCTCAAAAAAAGAGCTGGAAATAAAAGAGTTAGGCAAAAACATCACTGACACCTCGGCGTCCATAAAAAACCGCCAAGTGGCGCTTGCCAAGATATTGGAGGGGTTAAACGCAAGAGAGAGCGAGGGAATTTTGGCCGCGCTTTTGAAATATGACACAATGTCGGATTTTTTTGACGAGCTTGAGCGTATAAAATCTTTAAATGAAAGCATACACGAGAATTATGAGGAATTAAAAACGCTGAAGCTTAGCTTGGAAGACCGCAAACAGAAGGCAGAGGCGGCTCGGCGGGATTTAAAAAATCTTCAGAACGAGCTTCTGACGCAGCGCGAAATCCAAAAAGACGCAAAGGCGGAAAAAAATAATTTACTTGCCGCAACGAAAAATCAGGAAACGCTTTACCAAAAATTGCTTAAAGACCGAGAAAGGCGCCGCGCCGAAATTTACGAGGAGATAAAACAAATAGAAAACGAGCTAAAAAAACAGATAGATTTCGGCTCTTTGCCGACTTTCAGCAGCGGAATTCTTTTAAACCCGATTGATGGAGGAGTAATCACCCAAGAATTCGGCCGTACGTCGTTTTCCAAATATACCGATGTTTATGGCGGCAACGGGCACAATGGAATAGATTTCAGGGCGGCTGTCGGCACACCGGTGCGCGCCGCCGAGAGCGGCGTAGTCAAGGCAACCGGCAATACCGATTACATTTGCTCCAGAGGATCGTATGGCAAATGGGTTTTAATGGAACACCCCAACAAGCTGGCGACTCTCTATGCGCACCTTTCTTTGGTCAGGGTCGGAGCTAGACAAGAAGTGCAAAAAGGCGATATAATTGGATATAGCGGAAACACCGGTTACACCACGGGCCCGCACCTTCATTTTACGGTTTACGACTCGCGCACAGTGCAGTTGAGAAAAAGCAGGATCTGCGGGGTTTTACCGTATGGAGGGTACCTTGATCCGGCAAATTATTTATAAGGATTAAAAAAGATTGAAATAAGATGCAAAAGCAAAAGCAAGGTTTTGTGCAAATAATAGTCATAGCGGTGCTTTTGGTGGTAATACTAAGTCTTTTGGGAGTCTCCTTAAACTCACTTTTTTCCAACCCGGTTCTTCGGGAGAACTTTGGTTTTTTGGGGCGGTGGTTGGGGATACTTTGGGATAATTATCTTTCTGCAGTCTTTAATTATTTTTGGAATATCTGGGTCAGCATTTTTTGGCAACCGTTTTTGGATACGATGAAGGGCTTTCAAAATGGTATAAATCCTTTTACCCCGACAAACCCATAAGCTAAGGGTCGCAAAAGGCATCTTGTGCGAACCTTGTTGTTATAGAGTAAAACCGCAGTTTTTGCTATACTCCCCTCATGCGCACTTCTTACTCGGCGCTGGCGACATATCAGCAATGCCCGCAAAAGTTTAAATTTCAAATCATAGACAAAATAAAGGCGCCGAAGTCGCCGGAGGCGCTTTTCGGAAGTTCCGTGCATGGGGCGCTTAAATTTATGTTTTCGCGCGACCCCCTGTTCCCCACCCTAGACGAGGTTTTGGTTAATTTTTCCGAGAATTGGAAAAGCGCCGCAACTAAAGCGTCCAAAGCTTTGGCATCAGAACTCGCGCAAATCTACGACGAAAGCGGGCGGAAGATGCTCAAAACGTTTTTTAAATCAAACCCGCCGTGGAATTTTTCCGTCGTGGATACAGAATCGCGCTTTGAGGTTTTACTGCCGGACGCGGAGACCCAGGAAGCGCATATTTTGGCCGGCATCATAGACCGGATTGATAAAATCGGCGACGGGGAATACGAAATTATAGATTATAAAACAAATAGAAAGCTCCCCTCGCAGGAGGCGGCCGATCAGAATTTACAAATGTCGCTCTACCACATGGCGCTTACGCGCAGATGGCCAAGCATTTCTCCGGATAAAATCAAGCTCTCGCTTTATTTTTTAAAACACGACGAAAAGATATCTTCCAAAAGAACCGCCGATGACCTGTCCGCTACAAGAAATTCTGTTTTAAAAACGATTAGACAAATCAGTCAAAGCCAGGCGCAAAATAATTTCCCCACTGTTGTCTCCGCGCTTTGCGACTGGTGCCCCTATAAGCCGATTTGCCCGGCTTGGAAGCATTTATATACAAAAACAGAACTTCCTGTTCCAGATGAAGCCGCATTGCAAGATGCGCTTAAAGAATATTTCGCTATTAAAGAAACGGACAATAAAAACGCGGCACGCGTTAAAGAATTACAAGAGATTATAAAGACCTATATGGATGCCCAGAGGATTGACCGCGTTTTTGACGACCGTGGCTACTTTGTTTCAAAAAAACTCCAGCAGAGATTTAAATACGATTTTGACAAAGTGCGCGAGATTTTATTCGCAAACGGCCTGGCGGACAAGTGGGAAGCTATTTTAGATGCGGACGAAGCCAAGCTTAAAATCATTTTAAAAGAACTTCCCTCTCCCATCCGCCAGCAAATCTCCGACCAGCGCGTTTTGTCAAAAGAATTCATTGTCTTGACTTCTTCATTAAAACCAGCTAAACTTCCTTAATATGGCGCATACAAAGGCGGGAGGTTCTACGCAGAATAATAGGGACTCCCAACCAAAATATTTAGGAATAAAGCTATACGCCGGAGAAAAAGCCAAGCCCGGCGCGATTTTGGTGCGCCAGCGCGGCACCAAATTCATCCCCGGAGCGGGGGCCAAAATCGGCAAAGACGACACGATTTACGCGGTGGCGGAAGGAATTGTTAAATTTGAAACAAAAAGAAAAACAAGGTTTGACGGATCTAGGAAGCGGATTCACAAAGTATCTGTAGTTTGATTTCCTCTTTCCCTAGCACGATTCTGGCGTTGTGCTTGCCGGTTGTTTTGATCGGCTCTTCAATTTTCACCATCTCCTCATTTAAATTCGCCGGCATAGGGAAACCTAATGCTTTCAGCGCGTCTAAGATTTCTTTTGCGGAGACGGCGGCATACAATTTCCCATTTTTGTAGGACTTTTTTCTGACCGCTATCCCCTCTTGCCCGTCCGGCAGGCGGGACTCCGCAATGGCGGTTTTTAAAGCATGGAATTCCTTGTTGTCGTGCTCTCTTTGCGTTTTTTTGCTTTTTGCCTCCGCCTCCGTTTTTTTTATATTTTCCTCTGTTGCCGGCGCGGCGAGATTCCGCAAAATCAAAAAATTCCGCGCATATCCGTCGGAGACGTCTTTTATGTCCCCTTTTTGGCCAAGTTTAACAACGTCTTTGAGCAGTATGATTTTCATTTCCAGTTGTTTAAAATATCTACCGCGCGTTCCATAACATGGTCTCTTCCGGTATTCGTGTCTTCTTTGGCTGTTTTAACTTCAATGTCCGGCGTAAGCCCTCCCTCGGAGATAGATTGGCTTTTCGGCGTGAGCCATTTGGCTATGGTGACTTTCAGAGAGGTATTCGCGGTAAGCGGAACCAACTCTTGAACGGAAGCTTTCCCGAACGTCCGCTCGCCAATCAGTTTCGCGACGCCGTGGTCGCGGAGCGCCCCCGCCAAAATTTCAGAAGCCGAAGCCGAACCCTGGTTTACCAATATGACCATCGGGATATTTTTAAAGGCGTAATACCCTCTGCTCCGGTGGATTACTCTTTTGGATTTGCTCCCGAAGTCCTCCTGCACAACTGTTTCTCCTTGCGGCAAAAACCAGCTGGCCATATCTACGGCCGCTTCCAGATAACCCCCGGGGTTATTGCGCAAATCTATAATGAGTTTGGTGCGGCCTTTTTCAATCATCTCCCGGAGAGCGTCTCTGAATTTTCCTGGAGAATTTTCAGAGAAATTATAAAGCTTGATTACGAAAATGTCCCCCAAATCTTTTTCTCCCTCGCCGCCCTCACCGCCGGCGATTTTGCTTTCCGTATCCACCACTGGTATTTTAATCACGTCGCGCGTAATTTCTATGATGCGGCTTTCGTCTTCTCCGTTTCTCAAAATAGTCAGTTTCACTTTAGTGCTTTTCGGGCCGCGGATAAGCCGTACCGCTTTTTCAACGCTGATGTCGGAGGTGATGCGGTCGTCTATTTTAAGAATTTTGTCCCCCGCCTTGATGCCGGCCTTCTCTGCAGGCGTGCTTTTTAACGGCGCCACGACTACCAAGATTTCTCGTCTTATGGCAATTTCCATTCCCACGCCCTCAAATTCGCCTTTTATGTCGCTTTTAAAAATTTTATTTTCTTCCGGATTGAAAAATACTGTATATGGGTCGCCCAAGGATTTAATCATTCCCGCTATCGCGCCGTAAACCATCTCTTTTCTTTTAACCTTGTCTATGTCCACGAATTTTCCCTCCGCGATGTTCCAGGCGTGCCAAAATTCCGAAAAGTCAACTTCTTCTCTATCGGTGCCTATTTGGGGTGCTGTGTTTAAAATTCCAGAAATTTTACCCTCCGCGGGGGTTTTTACGCCAAGATAAAACCCAAGCGCGAATATTGAGGCCAAAACCACCGCCGCGATGAGCGCAAAGCCGAGGCGTTTTTTTATGTCCATATTTGGTTATTATCGCAAAAAAATATTTATATTACAATATGCTCTAAATGTTTTAATTATGTGCATTATCCTTCACTTGATTTTTTAAACGCTTTTGGCAGAATTGATATATATATGATGCTAGCGCTTATTAAAGCACCACTTAAATTAAAGACTTATTTAAGAAAATTTCAATTTGAAGAAAATTTTAATCTCTTTTCAGCTCTCGCTGCGGGAAGCGAAACGTTGCTTAATTTCTATGATGTAGGTGGGAGAAAGTATGCAAAGTATATAAATGAGTTTTGGACTGCAAAACAGCGACAGGCATCTTCATTACATGAAATTTCTTACCGAGCTTGCTTTAAACCACAATTACCGCGCTTTTTTATTGAACTATTAAGCAAAAAAGGCGATCTAGTTTATGATCCATTCGGCGGTAGAGGCACTACCGCAATAGAAGCTGGTTTATTAGATAGACAAGTGGCATCAAATGATATAAATCCTCTAAGTAAGGTTTTGGCGTATCCACGTTTTTTTATTCCTACTGTAGGAGAAATTGTAAACAGATTAGACATTATTCCTTTGGCTTATAATATTAATGCGGATATAGATTTATCGATGTTTTATCACCCCAAAACAGAATCAGAAATTTTGTCTTTGAGGAATTATCTATTAGGCAGGCAACATAAAAAATTAGAAGATAAATTTGATTTGTGGATTCGCATGATTGCTACAAATAGATTAACAGGTCATTCTAAAGGTTTTTTTTCAGTATATACATTACCACCGAATCAGGCTGTTTCTCCTGCAAATCAAGTTAAAATAAATATAAAAAGAGAACAAAAACCAGAATATAGAAATATGAAACAAATTATTTTAGAAAAGACTTCTAATCTGCTTAGAAATATAGATGCAGAAGAAAAAGAGGTCTTAAGGCGCGCGGGCAATAGTGCATTATTTTTAACACAAGACGCAAGGCGAACTCCGGAAATTTATAATAATTCTGTGCAGTTAGTTGTCACTTCGCCGCCGTTTTTAGATGTAGTCAATTACTCTCAAGATAATTGGTTGAGGTGTTGGTTTAATGGTATTAATGATAAGCAGATTTCTAAAAATATCACAATGTGTAGGAACATAAATACGTGGATTAATGTTATGCGGGCGGTATTCGATGAGTTATTTAGAGTTGTAAAAAAAGGAGGATGGGTGGCCTTTGAGGTAGGAGAAGTTAGGAGCGGCACGATAAATTTGGAAGAGCATGTTATACCAATGGGGCTGGCAGCTGGATTTGAATGCGTGGGTATTTTGGTCAATATGCAAACTTTTACAAAGACATCGAATATATGGGGGATAAAAAATAATATTAGAGGCACTAATACAAATCGCGTTGTAATTTTTTATAAAAAATAATATGAATAATCTTAGTTATACAAAAAATTTAGAAAACGTTATAAAACAAATGCTATTTCCATTAAAAGGTATACCTTTTAATCTTGTTATAGAAAATATATCCGGTAAAAAAATTTTACCTTTTAATAAAAACGATAAAAAAGACGTAATACTTCTGAAGGATTTAAAAAGGGTAGCAAAAATAGCAGGAATACAAATCAATAAAACCGGCATAATGCGGGCTAGGCCCAATGAAGTTGGGAACGACGTAGAGCCGTTCGTTAAAAAAGCATTATTATCTATCGGTTATGAGGCATATACACCGCGAACCATAAAAAGCAAACAGAAAAAAACAATGGGTTACCCGGATATAGAATTTATAGATAAATTCAATAGGACTAGTTATTTAGAATGTAAAACTTTTAATATACAAAACATTAATACTACTCAACGATCTTTTTATCTCTCACCATCTGAAGATTTTAAAGTTACAAAAGATGCTCACCACCTTATTATTTCATATGAAATATACATTGCGGGCAAGATAGGTAAAAAAAATGTATTTAAGTGTAAAAGTTGGAAAATACTCAACATAGAAAAACTTTTAGTGGACGTTAAATACGAATTTAATACTCACAATAGACAACTGTACAGCAAAGCATTAATTTTAGCTGATGGCAAACTCTAAGAGTGTGCTGAAAATTTACAATTTTCTAAGACGTAGAAAGGAGGTTTTCAGGCCTATAAAAAGGGGGCGGGTCGGTTTTTACGCCTGCGGGCCGACGGTTTACAACTACGCGCACATCGGGAATCTGCGCACTTATATTTTTGAGGATATTTTGCGCCGGACTCTGGAATACGCCGGATATAGAGTAAAACATGTGATGAATATTACGGACATAGACGATAAAATAATCGCCGGCGCGCGCTCGGCCAAAAAAAACATCGACGATTTTTCCGCGCCATATAAAACGGCGTTTTTCGGCGATGTTAAAAAAATAAATATTTTGCCGGCTTGGAAATATCCTGAAGCGTCTGGGCATATTCCGGAGATGGTTAAAATAGCGAAGCGGCTGCTCCAAAAAAAAATTGCTTACTTCGCGAAAGACGGAATTTATTTTGATATTTCAAAATTCAAATCTTATGGCCGGCTAGCGAACCCGAAGCCGGGCAATAGAAAAAATTTTGCTATTTGGAAGCGCGCCAAAAAGAGCGAGCCTTCTTGGAAGTCGCCGTTCGGCCCCGGCCGCCCGGGATGGCATCTGGAATGCTCGGCGATGTCTATGAAATACTTGGGTGCTGGCTTTGACATCCACGCAGGCGGGGTTGATTTGCTTTTCCCGCACCACGAAAACGAAGTCGCGCAGTCAGAGGGCGCAACGGGTAAAAAATTCGTAAAATACTTTGTTGAGGGCGAGCATCTTTTGGTTAATGGCAAAAAAATGTCAAAATCGCTCGGCAATATTTTTACTTTGCGGGATTTGGAGCGACGCGGTTTTAATCCCTTAGCCCTCCGGTATCTTATGCTCTCCGCTCATTACCGCTCGCAGTTGAATTTTACATGGGAGTCGCTACGGGCGGCGGAGCATTCATTGGAACGGCTTTATGAATTTGTAAGGACGCTCAAAACTTTGCCCCGCTCCTCAAAACCGGGTTTTAAATCTGCTCAAAAACCCGGTTTTTTCCCGCGAGGCAAAGTTTTAACTTTCCAAAAAGCCATCTTTAACGACCTAAACACCCCGAAGGCGCTTGCCGTGGTGCATGCCGTGATGAATGAATATTATAAAAATAAGGAAAAATTTGCCGCCCGCGCAGTTTTAGAACTTTTCTATGATTTTGACAGGGTTTTGGGGCTTGGATTGGCGGGTGTAAGCCAGAAGCATCCGCCGCCGGGAATTCTGAAATTGCTAAAAGAACGCGAAGGAGCCAGAAAATTGGGCGATTTTAAGAAAGCGGATAAAATCCGCGAAAAGCTTAAGAAAATGGGGTGGCAAGTCAACGATACCGGGCAAGATTCACGCCTCGTCTGACAAGATTCACAGCTTTTTCACATTTGATTCACTCCGCGGCTATTGCATTTAAATATTTAAATATTTAAACTGTAAGTAATGGCGCAGGTATTTTCACCTTTCAGCGTTTCGCGCATGCCCCCGCAGAGTTTGGATGCGGAAATCTCGCTTTTGGGCTCAATTTTGCTGGATGGCGGCACGATTGACCGCGTTGCCGACATCGTAAGCCATGAAGATTTTTATAAAAAAGAGCATCAGATAATTTTTGACGCCGCGATTTCGCTTTTTCAAAAAAGAAGCCCGATAGACGTGCTTACTGTGGGCGATTTTGTGAAGGCGGAGGGCAGATTGGAAGAGATCGGCGGCAACAGCTATCTTACAACGCTTGTAAACAGCGTCCCGACTGCGTCCAACGCCGTTTATTACGCAGAAATCGTGAGAAAAAAGAAGATTCTGCGCGACCTAATTTCCGTTTCCCACGAGATTTCGCAAATGGGCTATCAGGAAAGCGAAGACGTGAATCTTTTGATGGACGAAGCGGAAAAGCGCATTTTTGCAATTTCCCAAAAATCTTTAGTCAAGGGCTTTGAGCCGGTAGCGGGAGCTTTGGAAGAGGCGTGGGAAAGAATAGACAAGATTCATAAAACCGGAGGGCTTCTGCGCGGAGTGCCCACCGGATTTAAAGTGCTGGATAACAAGCTCTCCGGCCTTCAGCGCTCCGATTTCATAGTTTTGGCTGCCCGCCCGTCTTTGGGCAAAACCGCTTTGGCGATGGATATCGCCAGGCACGTGGCGCTTGAAGAAGGCATTCCCGTAGGTATTTTTTCTTTGGAGATGTCAAAAGAGCAACTGGTGGACAGGTTGATTGCGGCCGAAGCGCACGTGAATTTATGGGATTTGCGGACTGGCCGGCTTTCTTCGGAGGACGAGTTTGAAATGATTCGCGATGCAATGGGGAGATTAAACTCTGCGCCACTTTATATTGACGATGAAGTTGCGATTAATATTTTACAAATGCGGGCAAAAGCAAGAAGATTGCAGGCAGAAAAAGGGCTAGGGCTTTTGATTGTGGACTACCTCCAGCTTATGGTGCCCAGAATCCAATCCGACAGCATGGTCCAGCAAATCACGGAAATTTCGCGCTCGCTCAAGGCCTTGGCGAGGGAGCTCAAGGTGCCGGTTTTGGCGATTTCCCAGCTTAGCCGCGCCGTGGAAGCCCGACCGAATAAAAAACCCCAGCTTTCGGACCTCCGCGAATCCGGCGCGATTGAGCAGGACGCGGACGTTGTCGCTTTTATTTACCGTGAGGACAAGGTGAAAGAAAATTCGGACAGAAAAAATCAGGCCGACATCATTATCGCCAAGCACAGAAACGGCCCGACCGGTGAAGTCACGCTATATTTCAACCAGGAAAAAGCCAGTTTTACCTCCATAGAAACCAGTGAATTCTGATTATCTAGCCCAGCTTCGAAAATTATTTGAAAAGCTTCCGGGAATAGGTCCCCGACAGGCCTCGCGTTTCATCTGGGCGCTTTTGGACTTCAGTCTGGAGGAAAGAAAAAATCTGTCCGAGCTTATCGGTGCTTTGGATAAAAATCTGGCAAGATGCGCTGAGTGCTTCATGGCCGGCAAAACCAGCCCCTGTTCTTTTTGTGCGAAGGGCGGAAGCCGCGACCGCTCTAAAATTATGGTTGTGGAAAAAGACAGCGATTTGCTCAATATTGAAAAGTCAAAAATCTACGGCGGGCTGTATCATGTTTTGGGAAGCGCGCTTGACCCGCTGGAGGATTCCGCGGGTGCTGCGCGCGAGCGCGTAAGAGCGCTCTACAAGCGCGCAGAAAGCGCAAAACCGAGGGAAATCATACTTGCGCTCTCCCCCAACAAGCTTGGCGAGTTTACGGCAAGTTATATAACAAAAATCTTGGAGCCCTTAAAAATAAAAACAACGCGGCTCGCTCGTGGCCTCGCCACCGGAACTGATTTGGAATACGCGGACGAGACGACCTTACGCCAGGCTCTTGACAACCGCAAGTAGCATTGTTTGTCGGTGGCCTTTCTTTTTGCGGTAGCGCGTTTTTGAATGATATTTGAAAGTCGTGATTTTCGGGAGCCGTTTTTCGCCTAAAATTTCCGCCGTTATCTTTTTGCCCGCGAGATAGGGTTTGCCTATCTCAACTTTATTGTCATCGGCCCAAAGCAAGACCTTGTCAAAAACAGGGTTTTTTTCAATTTGTATCTTTTGCCCTTCGGAAACCAAATATTGTTTGCCTCCGGTTTCTATTACCGCTATTTGTGTTATTCGCATATCATTCGTTGATTTGTATTATATTACTCCGATTCTTCCGGCTTGTCCAGCAGCGCCGGTTCAAAGTTCATACTCTTACCAGTAATTCTGAATATATCCTTGTCGATTTTCTTGAATTCTTTTGAAGCATTAGTGTAAGCGGAAAATGTTAAATTCAAGTTTTTACCGACTTTGCTGAAATAGTCTTCATAACTTAATAAATGTTTCTCAAGAACCGCAACGTTTTTTACGATTTCTTTTACAGATTCTTCGATTTGTAAGGCCTTTAAGCCCTGAAGTACTGTTTGTAAGTAAGCCAAAAATGATGTTGGCGAAACAATGATTACATGTTTTTCTTTGAATGCGTACTCAATAAGGTCACGCGTATTCACTTTTACCGCGCCAATTTGGGCTACAAGCAAATCGTAGTAGATTGCTTCATGTGGTATGAACATAAACGCGAAATCCAATGTCCCTTCGTCCTGTTTTACGTATTTCGCGGTTTCATCTATCCGATTTTTAAGATCCTGCTTAAATGCTTTCTCTAGACGCTCTCGTTCCACGGGGTCTTTTTCTTCAACTAACCGATTATAGTTCTCAATCGAAAATTTAGAATCTATTGGAATGATTTTGCCTTTTACTTTCACAACAGCATCCACAATTGTGCCGTCTTTAAACGGATACTGCATCTGGTAACTTCCAGGCAAGACGTTTTTAAGTAATGTCTCCAGAAAATACTCTCCAAGAACTCCCCGCTGTTTCGGATTTTTTAAGATATCCTGAAGATCCTGCAATTTTTCCGCCGAAGTAAGCATTTCACGCGCCGCTTCTTCGACTTTTGCAAGACGTTCTCTAACATCCCCGTAGACCTTATTGCCCTCGCCAAACTGCTTCTGCATAATATCCATTTGTTTATGCGACATATCGCTGGTTTGCCCCATGCTAAAGTCCATTTTCCGTGCAATCTCATTCAATTGATTTAGAAGCATTAGAGAATCAGCAGATTTTTTCTTGGATAAATATACTATCAATGCACCAATAAAAATTCCGCCCACCAATAATAGAATTGCGTTAAAAATACTCATAAAATTGAGTTTGATTAAGAGTTAATAATAAGTTTACCCTACCGCCTCTTACGGTTTACTCAGAGTCCATTGCCATTTATGGTTATGGCTACGGATTAGAATATTCAGAGGTTTCCCATGCGAATATGGGCTGTCACCCCAAATTCAACGTCATAGTACTTACCAATTGTAATATTCATTTACTGAGCATGGCACCGCGGCTTGCCCGAGCACAACTTCCGACTCCATAATGACGTTATCGCGCTCGAATCGTAAGAGGCGGTGTAATTAAGAATATCATATTTGTTCAATCGTGCAAGTGGATATCTTTTTGGCACAATTTTTTGGGATATTCTAAAAAGAGCGCGAACCTATTTTGAAGAAAGATGATCGCCTCGCTTCACTCGGCGAATCCGCTTGGGCGGCGCGGGAAGGAAGGGTGTGGGAGGGAATGCCCGCGCCGCCCTCGCTTTCGAAAAAAGCTTTGCGCCGATAATTGCGAAAACAAATACAAGTAAATAATAGCTGAAAGAATTTGTTTTCGCAATAAATTTGCTCTTTGAAATTTTGAAAAAAGAAAGCACCTTGCGGATTGATTCGTTTGTACGAATTCCGCAAGGTGCTAGTGCGAGTACTCAGGGTCGGGTGATGAGCGTCCATCTCCGATCTGGCCGAAGCCATTGGAGGGCACCTCTGACGTCGCTCATAGTGACGTGTTCGAGATCGTCGCCGAGTTCCTTTAGCGACATGATTCGCTGGTCTTCGGCCAGATCATTGAGCGCGCCGTCGCAGATGCCCTTGCCAGTCGGATCGGTCATGAAGTTGCTCGCGAGAGCGCGACGCTTGGCCTGCTCAAACAAGTCTTCACGATCCGCCATCGAAGCTATGCAAACCTCGATGACTTCCTCGATGTCGTCGATCGCCTTGAGCGCGAGTGCACCGCAGTTGATCGAGAATTCGTAGAAGTGCCGGAAGTTGTATCGAGAGCTGTCGATGGCGTAGGCCCAAGCGCGCCGCTCTCGCACCTCTTCGAAAAGCACCTCATTAAACATCTCTTTCATGATGCGGATGACGCGACCGTTGATGTTGCCGGGAATCTTCGCGACGCTCCGGTACGCACAGACTTCGATTGGCATCGTGAGATGTTTCGATACCTCGAAGACATGCCGTGTTTCCGAAGGCGGGGCGACATCGGTTGCGGGTGTCGGAAGCGGTGTGCGTCCTCCTTTCTTCTGCGCTGTGAACGGGCTTTCGGAAAGAAGCTCGATGAGTTCCGGCAACTGCATGCCGCCGACACCAACGATACTCATGTTTGCGGGCGTGTAGTGCGCGTCGTAGTGCGACTGCAACTCGCTCTGCGTGATTCGAGTTACCGATTCGGGGTTGCCGAGTGGTCGCACGAACCTTTCGAGCCAGTAGCCGGTGTAGAGTGCCTTGTGCTCGCGCACATCCAGATCGAGTTTGAACTTGACTGGGTAGTGCCGATGGAATTCGGCGATGATGACTTGACGCTCTCGCTCGATAAACTTTTCGAGCTTGGCCGAGAGCAACATGTGTCCGAACATCGAGAAAGCTTTCGCGAGTACCGCCTTGTCTGTCGGCACGAAGAAGCGGTAGTGCGTGTACGGATAGCCAGTCGTACCGAGATTGACCATCCCTCCGCAGTCTTCGAAAAACGCTTCCATCTCTTTTTTGGAGACATTGGCGTTTTCCGAAACGACGTGCTCGATGAAGTGCGAGAGTCCTTCAAGTCCGACTGGATCGTATTCGGCTCCACTGTGAATCAGAAATCCCATGGCTTCCCATGGGCGTCCTGGCCAGTGAGCCGCATGTACCGTCAGACCGTTCGGCAGTTTCGCCGATTGGAATTCAGCATACGGGTCCCACATAGGAAGCCCTCCTTTCTTGAGTTTGGGGTTTGGAAAAGAGCTAATTTAGCTACGCATATCATAGCAGATTATTATGTCTATGTCAATATTTCGGTCGCGAAATAAAAAAGAACCCCTCGCGAGATTCTACTTCAAAATTCTATGGAATTATCCTTTCTTTTTCTGTCGGCGCAAAGCTTTTTTCGAAAGCGAGGGCGGCGCGGGCATTCCCTCCCACACCCTTCCTTCCCGCGCCGCCCAAGCGGATTCGCCGAGTGAAG
>MFHE01000006.1 GCA_001778495.1 Candidatus Giovannonibacteria bacterium RIFCSPHIGHO2_01_FULL_45_24 | reverse complement strand
AATTCCATGACATAAGTGTGTCGTTCACTATTAACAACCTTCTCTTTGATATTTAAAATAAAAGTTCCTTTTGGATGTAAAACACGCAATAACTCTTCAGCGATAGGCAAAAACCAGTCTACATATTTATTAGGGCTAATTCCACCGTAAGTGCTTTTTCTTTGATCGGCATACGGCGGTGATGTGACTATAAGATCAATAGAATTGTTTGGCATGTTTTTTAAGACATCCAGACAATTACCAAGAATGACGTTTGCTTTTACTTTGGTTTTTGTCTTCTTATTAAATAAATCAATTTTTTCTATGGTACTAATTGTCATATTTCATATTTTTAGATAAGGATAAAACCGCATCTCACTCATAATCCCATTTAATTTTTGCGGATTGCGCAAGCCGTTGAACCAACTCAAAAACTTCGTTATCCACGAAATCTTGCCGTTTGATTTGTTGTTTTGTCAGTTGGGCCATAAACCAATTATATCATTTCGGCTTCATTGTGGGGAAAATAATGACTTCTTTAATATTGTGCATATCCGTTAAAAGCATGGCTAGCCGGTCTATGCTTACGGCTAATCCGGCGGCGGGCGGCATGCCGTATTCAAGCATCTCTATAAAATCTTCGTCCATCGGATGGGCCTCTTTGTTTTCTGCGGCTCTTAATTTTTCTTGGGCTTCCAAGCGCTTTCTTTGCTCTTCCGGATCGTTAAGTTCAGAGAAACCGTTAATAAGTTCAATCCCGCCGACGATAAGCTGGAAGCGGTCAACAATTTTCAGGTTCCCTGCGCGATTTTTCGCCAAAGGAGACATTTCTATCGGATAATCCACGACATAGACAGGGTTTATAATTTTGGGGCGGCATATTTTTTTAAAAATTTCATCCGCATCGTTTGGGTTTAACTTCTTCGTGTCCGCAAGACCGGCGTGCTTTTCCAAAACCTGCCAAAATTTTATCGTGGGGATCTTTTTAGGAAATTTTATTGTTTTCCCGCCAAATTCAAACGATGACGCGCCCAAAACAATTTTAATCAGCCGTTCTAAAACAGCGGACATAAAATCTCTAAGATACGCCGCGTCTTTGTAAGCGGCGTAGAGCTCTATGGTGGTGAATTCCGGATTGTGCGTCGCGTCCAAGCCCTCATTCCTGAAATTTTTTCCGATTTCGTAAATTTTATTAAATCCCGCCGCGAGCAATCTTTTTAAATAAAGCTCCGGGGCGATTCTTAAATACATATCCATATCCAGCATGCGGTGGCGGGTCTTAAACGGCTCCGCCAGCGCCCCGCCGTATATCGGCTGGAGCATCGGGGTTTCCACTTCCACGTAATTTTCCTTGTCCAAAATATTCCGCAAATTCCGCGCGATGTTGGACCTCAACAAAAAACGCTCCCGCACCTCCGGGTTCATCAGGGCGTCCAAATATCTTTTCCTAAACCTTTCTTCTACGTCCTGAAGTCCATGCCATTTTTCTGGAAGCGGCAGCAAAGATTTCGCAAGCATATTCCATTTCAAAACTTCTATGGTCGGTTCTTTCTTTTTTGTATAAAATGGTTTGCCGCAGACGGCAACGAAATCGCCGATGTCGGCCGTGTCCGTAAATAATTTATACGCCTCGGCGCCTACTTTATCTTCTCCCATAAAAATCTGAAGCTTCCCGCTTGTGGTGAGCGAAGTCGAACCATCAAAAATATCAAAAAAAACGGAACCGCCGTGTCCGCGCTTGGCCATAATTCTCCCCGCAACGCACACGGGTTTTCCCGCAGCCCTGCGCCTTTTGAAATTTTCTTTCACGGCGCTTATTTCCGTAAGCGCGAACTGCGCGATGGCGGGATAAGGGTCAATTCCAAATGAGCGCAAAAGGCCGATTTTCCCAACGCGATGTTTTCTTATTTCTTCCCCCGGAGAAGGCATACTTATATTATATCAACGATTTTATACAAAGCCGCGCCTTTTGGCGTTTGAACCGAAACGGAATCGTATTTTTTCCGTCCCAAGAGCGCCTTGCCAAGCGGGGATTCGTTTGAAATTTTGTTTTCGGCCGGAGAGGCCTCATTGGAACCCACGATGGTGAAATTGAGCCGCTGGCCGGAGGAATCCTCAACCGTAATTCTTGATCCAATGTTCGCCGCGCCCCCTTTGGCGCCGCCTTCAACAACCACGGCGCGGCGAAGCATATCTTCCAGCTCGGCTATTTTGGCCTCGTTTAATATCTGCGACTCTTTCGCCTCTTGATATTCCGAGTTCTCGGACAAATCTCCCAAGCTTTTCGCGAACTCAAGCCGGTCGGCTATTTCTTTCCGCTTTTTAGTCTTAAGAGTTCCAAGTTCGTTTTTAAGCTTGGCCAAACCCTCTTTTGAAAAATACGCTGAATCTAGGTCGTTCATAAAATTTATTATCTCCGTAGTATAGCACCATCCATCCCGGAAAGAAAATCTGTGTCCGCCGCCCACCGGAAAACTTCCGAAGCGACGTACGTCGCGCCAATCGTGTTCTGCCGCGGCCCGGATTCAAGCAATATCGCGAATGCCAGCCGGGGAGCTCCTGCCGGCAAAAATCCTATTGACCAGGAATTCACCCTGTCTTTTTGGCCTATTTCCGCCGTCCCCGTTTTGGCCGCGATTTCCAAAGGAATGTCGCTAAGCCCGCTTGCTGTGCCGCGCAGCACCGACGCTCTCATTCCCTCGCGTATAACTTTAAAAATTTCCGGCGGCAAAGCAAGTTTTTCTTTTTGTGGGTAGCTTAAAATCTGAACCGGTTTTTTATTTTGGTCCAAAATCGCGGTAACTAAATGTGGGTAAACCACCGCTCCCTCCGACGCGAGGACCGAAGCGTAAACGGCGGCCTCAATCGGCGTAATATAAATATCCCCCTGGCCGATGGAGACGTGATAAGTATCGCCGATGGTCCATGCTCTTCCGCCCTGTTTTTCTGAAGGGTCAGGCAAATGCCCGGCCGCTTCTCCGGGCAAATCAATCCCGCTTTTTGAATTCATCCCGAACATGGATAAATATTTTTTTATGTTCCACGGCCCCAGCCCTTTCCGGCCCTGGTATCCTCCGCCAATTTCATAAAAATAAACGTCGCTGGATTGGGCAAGGGCTTCTCGCATATCAACCCACCCGTGGGCTTTCCAGTCCAGAAATACATTGGGGCGGGACGGGTTGTAAGGATTCGGCAAGCTTATGCTCCCGGTGCTCAGTATTTTCTCCTCGGGGGTTATAATATTTTCAAAAAGCGCGCCAGCCGCCAGCGCTGGCTTGACTATTGACCCAGGCGCGTAAAGTCCGGAGACAGCCCTGTTCAAAAACGGCTTGCTCGCGTCATTGAGAAGCTTGTTTACTTCCTCTGGTTCATTTTTCCCGGCTAGCAGATTAGGGTCAAACTCCGGCGCGCTTACGAGAGCCAGAATTTCGCCGCTCTCTACGTCCATAATCACTCCGGCTCCGCCCCGAAATCCGCGGGAGAGCATTGTCCTGCCCAGCGCTTCCGCAAGCTTTTGCTGAAGGTCGTAAGAGATGCTCGTTAAAATATTTTCGCCCGGCTTGCCTTTTTCCGAAATCCCTTCGCTGATTATATTCCCCTTCGCGTCAATTTCTTCAATCCCCTTGGCGGGTTCTCCCCGGAGTACCTCGTCGTAAGCCGATTCAAGGCCGCTCGCTCCGTAAGCAAGTTCGCCCTGCTCTTTGCCGGAATAGCTTAAAAAACCCAAAATATGGAGGAGTCCGCGCGGCGGATATTTTCTGATGCTGCCTATGGCTACAGTTTCGTTGTAAGCAAGGGGGAGCAAATCCCTGTCGTAAATTATCCCCCGCTCAACGCGCTGACTCACCGCTCTTAAAAAATTTTTCTCCGCGCGCGCCAAAAACGCGTCTCCATTTACAATTTGAAGAAAATAGGCGCGCAATCCGAAACCCAAAAATACGACGAAGATAGCCGTGCCCAAAAACCAAAATAATTCTTTTTTTACCGGATTTTCTATTACGCCCTCAAGATTTTCTTTATGGAAACCGGGCGCGTTTTTTTGGTCCAGAAAAATTTCGTCTATTTCTATTTCTCTTTTATCTCTTCGTATCATAAAATGCGCTTGCAATTATTAAAAACGGCGATAAGTAAGCCGCGATATGAATCAATACCTTGGTTGACGGCAAAGCGCCGCCGCCCCAAAAAACCGCTAAAAACAACATAAGTGACGTGCCCAAAATCCAAGCGATAGCCAGATTTGCGATCCTAATCGTAAAAGGGAGCGCCGCAAGCAAAAACGCGGCGACCATCAAAGGAGCCAAATAAAACCCAAAATGGGCCGCTCCGAAACTTTCAAATATAATGCCGTACAAAAACGCCGGGAGTAAAATCCTGTAATCAATCATTTTTTCAGAAGCACTCTAACTTCGTAAAGCGCGCTTGGGGAAAACGGCGTTTTAATAAAAACTCTTTTTAATTTGCTCCCCTCTTCAACCGCGATTTTATCCACAAGCCCGGCTATGTAATCTGGCAAATCAGAAAAGCGCGCCGCATCCCCGACTTCAACATCCGCGCCGGCCGGGAGCTCGGCGATAAACTCGCCGCCTCCTCGCCCCATTGCTCCTACGGGGGCGCCGGGCTCCTTGCCCAAGCGGAGCGCCGCCTCCTCGCCCACTCCGCCGAAAAGCAAAACCTTGCTCCAGCCGCTTGAGCTTTCGACAATTTTACCAACCAAAACGCCGTCCTCCGAAGTTACTAAGTCTCCTGGCCTTGCCCCCGCCTCATTCCCTACGTTAATAAAAACCGCGTCCATAAAAAAATACCCGCCGCCGAAAATAACCTTCGCCGAAATAGTCTGCGCCGGCCGTAGACCCAAAGATTTTCTAAGAAGCTCATTTTCGTGCTCAAGGTCCGCTATTCTCAAAAGCAAGGCGAGATTTTGGCGGCTCGCGCGCAATCCTGCCAGCTCCGGAGCGAAAAATAAAACGGCTTTCGTGGTAATATTTTTTAAAAACACCTTGGGCGCGTTAAAAAAAATGAGCGCCAGAAGCGCCAGCCAGAAAAGTGCCCCCGCGTAAAATTTAAGTCCTGGCGCTTTATTATTTTGGCGGAATGTCATAGTCGTCTTCAATGAAAACTTCGCGGAGTCCGTCCAAGTCCTCCAAAATTATTCCCGTGCCGCGGACGACAGCAGTAAGCGGATCCTCAACCAGATAAACCGGCATTTTGGTTTCCCTTTCCAAGAGCCGGTCCAAGCCTCTTATCAGGCCCCCTCCGCCCACAAGCAGTATCCCGCGGCGCATAATATCCGCCACAAGTTCCGGAGGGGTGTCTTCAATGGTCGCTTTCACCGCTTCCACGATTGCCTTCGTGGATTTAGAGAGAGCCGCTCGCACATCGCCATCCGTGATTAAAACTTCCCTCGGCAAACCGGTAACCAAATCCCTGCCGCGCAAAGTCCCTTCCAAAACCTCGTTTGTTTTCCAGACGGAGCCGATTGAAATTTTAACGTCCTCCGCGGTGCGCTCGCCGATGAGAAGCTTAAATTCGTCCCTGGCGTAATTGGCGATATCTTCGTTGAATCTGTCGCCGGCGATACGGAGATTGCGCGAAGCGACTATCCCGCCCAAGGAAATCACCGCTATATCCGTAGTCCCTCCGCCCAAATCTATAATCATGCTTCCGACCGCTTCCTGTATGGGCAGGCGCGCGCCGATAGCCGCGGCCATGGGCTCTTCCACCAAATAAACTTCCCTCGCTCCGGCGCTATGCGCCGCGTCTCGTACGGCCCTCCGCTCCACTTCAGTAATGCTTGAAGGAATGCCGATAACTACCCTGGGACGCGCGAAAAGCTGGGAAGTCGCGCTGTGCACGCTTTTTATAAAATAAGTAAGCATCTCCGCCGTTACTTCAAAGTCGGAAATCACGCCCTCCACCAAAGGGCGCATGGCCACGATATGCCCCGGCGTGCGGCCGACCATTTTCTTCGCCTCATTGCCGATGGCCACCACCTGCCCGGTTTTTTGGTTAAGCGCGACGACGGACGGCTCGTTTATCACAATCCCCTCGCCTTTTACGTAAACCAGCGTGTTGGCCGTGCCCAAATCAATCCCCAGGTCTTTTGAAAATGCTCCGAAGAGTTTATTAAACATATTTGAGCAAATCTTTAATTTTAACCATGATTGCATTTTTCGCCGAACGTTTTTTAATTTCAACCGAGCCGTCTTGCATTGTCCGGGCGCTTAGGATAACTCTTACGGGTGCGCCAATGAAGTCGGCGTCAGCGAATTTTTCTCCTGCCGTCGCGCCCCGGCGGTCATCATACAACACTTCCCTTCCTTCCGCAATCATCATGGAGTAAATTTTTGAGGCGTCTTTATCCAGTCCTACGAGATGTATTTGAAACGGGGCAATTTCTTTCGGCCAAATTATTCCGCGCTCATCGTGCCCTACCTCCACTGCCGTGCCCATTACGCGCGTCGTTCCCAGCCCGTAGCATCCGGCGGAGACCAGGTGCTCTTTGCCTTTGGTGTCTTTGAATTTCAAGCCAAAATCCTCGGCGAATTTCTCTTTTAACGGGAAAATGTTGCCCACTTCTATTGTTTTAATTTCCTCCGTTTCTCCGCCGCACTTTTGGCATTCTTCGCCGCTGGCGGCGATTTCTTTATTTCGCGCAGAACCGCACTTTTTGCACAAAAACAAAGTGTCTTCTCCCGCAAGCGAGGCGACCTGAAACTCCAGCGAAAGCTCCGAAAAAGTTCCGCCGGATGCCTCCGCCACTATCACTTTAAGCCCAATACGCCTGAAAGTTTTAAGATAGGCCTTTTTCATCTCTTCGTAAAACTTATCGCGCTCCTTGTCGCCTGCGTGAAAGCTGTAAAAATCCTTCATCCGAAACTCGCGCGAGCGCAAAAGCCCGGCCTTTGCCCTTTTTTCGTCCCTAAACTTAGTCTGAATCTGGTAAACCTTAATCGGCAGGTCTTTATACGAGCTCAAGAAATGCTTAAGCAAAGGATAAATTATCTCTTCGTGCGTCGGACCCAAAGCGTACCTGCCGCCGAAACGGCTTTCGGTTTTAAAAAGCGCGTCAAACTTATTCCACCTGCCTGTCGCCTCCCAATTTTCAGCTGGATGCAGCGCGGGCATCAAAATCTCTGCGCCCCCGACTCTGTCCATTTCCTCCCGGACAATATTTTCTACCTTATTTAAAACTCTCAACCCCAAGGGCAGAAAAGTATAAACTCCGGCCGCTTCTTTTTTAATAAATCCTCCCTGCTCCAAAAAAATGGCGTTCGCGCTCTCCTCGTCTTTGGGCGGAGTCCTTCGGGTTTTAGTAAAAAGCTCGCTTAAACGCATGAGAATATGTTAGCCGTATTTCAATAAAAAATCAAAAAATAAAACTCCACAACTTTGGTCAATCTGGCAGGTTGGCCAAAAAATCTTCGTAATCCTTTGCTTTACTGCTGCTTACAAACGCGCCGTACTCTTCAGGACTAGAAAATTGATCTAACAAAATAGACCTGTTTATAAAATTTCCGAATCTATTCGAACCGATATAATCTTGATAACTAGACCATGGATACTTAGATTCTTTATTGCGCCAGCCAATCAACTCTCTAGGATTGCGATGAATATACGCAGATAAATGCAAAAGATATTCATTAGTATCAACCAATATTTTATTGCAGTGGCTGCTGAACAAATAGCCATTGCGCTTGTGTTTAAGGTTAAAATATTTAGTGTAGCTATTTCCTAATCTGCTCATAAACTTACTAATTCCATTTTCTTGTAACTCCAGAAGCATCAAATGATAGTGATTTGGCATCAAAACAAACCCGATAAGCTCAACAATCTGCGCATTAAAAATGTCTCGCTCAATTTCCTGAAGCGCCGACGTGCCACGTTGACCAAATTTTTTCGCTAAGCTGGAAATGTGATTGAAAAATACATTACCCTGAAGCGCGCAGAGCAAAAATAAAAATCTATTTCTGTCGTCGTCATCAGAAAAAATATCACGTTTTTCTACGCCTCTGCTAAAAATATGGTATACCGAATGCTCGCCCTCAAAAGTTATTTCCTTGTTCATGTCGTTATATTATACCCGCGGGCACTCTTTGGTCAACCTGCCAGGTTGACCAGTTGGTCAGAAAATTTTTGCAATATCGCGGTAGGTTACGGCAAGCATGAGGGCGATTAAAATCATAAGTCCCAAGCTGTGGGCCAAAGCGCTGGTTTTTGGAGAAATGCGCTTGCCGCGAACGACTTCCAAAAGCACAAAAAATAGCCGGCCGCCGTCCAGGCCCGGGAAAGGAATTATATTTATAATAGCGAGATTTATTGAAAGCAGCCCCAAAAGAGTGAGCAGAAACCCCCACCCGGCGCCGATGGCGGAGGCGGTGATGTTAAAAATTCCCACCGGGCCGGCCACCTCAACTTCGGGCGGTCTTTGCGCCAAAAAATCCTTTGCGAGCCAGTAAAATCCCGATATGGTTCCCCAAACCGCCCGCCCCGTGAGTTTGGCCCCTTCCAGAGGAGCAAGCATCCACGGAGCTTTTTTTATTCTTGTCCATCCCAAAGCCACTCCCAAAGCGCCTTCCCCTTCCGGAGGCGTTTTTCTCGGAGATGCTTCAATAAACAGCTCTTTTCCGCCGCGAGAAATATTTAAAACGACGCTTTTGCCGGCATTTTCTTTTAAAAATTTTTGCAATCCTTCTATTTTTTTAAAGCCGCCTACTTTGTCGCCTATTTGTATGCCCGCACTCTCCGCCGGCGAGTTCGGGGCAACTTCCAAAATCGTTATCTTTGCGTCCGGATAAAGCGCCGCCCCGTCTTCGGAAACCGCTTCCATAACACCCAAACCACTTACAAAAACAAATAAAATATACGCCAAAAATACATTCGCCAAAACGCCGCTTATAAGCACCGAGGCGCGCGCCCAAGCCGGTTTGGAACCGAAACTTTGCGGGTTGGAAACTTCTTTTCCCTCCTCTCCAAAAATTTTCACAAACCCGCCGAAAGGCAGAAGGTTCAAAGAAAAAAGCGTGCCGCGCTTATCCCGCCACAACCCAAAAATGCGCGGCGGAATTCCAAAACCGAACTCTTCAACTTTTATCCCAAAAGCACGCGCCGCGAAAAAATGCCCCGCCTCGTGAGAAATGACCAAAAGTAGCAGCGCCGCCAAAAATATCAAAAACGCGATTGCCATGTCAGATTTCCATTATCTCTTTTTCTTTTTTTACAGAAAGCTCTTTTATTTTTTTGTTTATATCTTCAACCATTTTTTCCATTTTTTCTTTTTGCAAATATTTTTGGGTTTCGGAAATCAATTTTGCCCGCTCCTCCTCCTGAATCGTTTTCCAAATGTCGTCCCTTCTTTTTCTAACTTCTATTCTCGTTTCTTCCGCTTTTTTGCTTAAATGTTTAACAAATTCCTTCCGGCGCTCCTCCGTAAGCGCCGGAAAAACCGCTCTCACTTGGTCTCCTTCAGAAATTATGGAAAGTCCTAAATCGGCTTTCCCCAAAGCGGCCTCTATCGCCGGGAGCAAATTTTTATCCCACGGCTTAATGATTACGCTTTTTGGGTCCGGTGAGGACAAAGCGGCCAAATGCGCAAGCGGCGTCGGCGCTCCGTAAGAATCCGCAATAATTCCTTCCAGTATGGCGGCGGATGCTCTTCCTATGCGGATTTTTTTGAGCGCTTCCTCAAAGTCCGCTAAAATTTTTTTAAATTCTTTCTCTTCCTCCTGAAAATTTATCATTGAAAATTAGCCAAGAATATTCAAATATTCTTCGATTAAACGTTTGTTCGCCGTAGGGTCGGCCGAAAGAGCGTAGGCCCGGAGCGCTTTCTCCAATTTTAAAATATTATCTTGGCTTAACCCGGCGCGCATGGCCGCCTCCTTACCCCAGAGCGATTTTTTGAGTTTCAGCTCAAACTCATCCCCTCCGCCCGGCTCTCTGGAGGCAGATTTTGAAAAAAATCTGAAAGCCGAAAAGCGCGACTTAATCGTGGGAGGGATTGCCCGCGTGTTTTTGGTGGTCGCAATGATAATGGAACCGGCTGGCGGCTCTTCAAGAATTTTCAGCATGGCCGGAGCGGCTTCGCGGCTTAAATTTTCAATCTCTTTTACCAAAAAAACGTTTTTGGCTCCCGCAATCGGGCTTTGCGACGCCATGGATTTAAGGGAGCGCACATCTTCTATAGTAATTGGAGCGGATTCAATTCTAAAGAAATCCGGACTCTTCTCGGCTCTTTCTCCCAAAAAGCGGCCGAGTAAAAAGTTTATTGCTTCGTCTTTCGCCCTCTCGTCGTTGCCGTAAAAGAGATACGCGTGCGACCAGATCATCTTTTGGCAATTATGCTTTTTTTATAAGATTCAAGATGCTCCATAGCGATGCCGGTTCCTTTGGCCACGCAGTAAAGCGCGTCCTTGGCTACCGCCGCCGGCACGCCGGTTGACCTTGAAACCAAAACGTTCAGGTTCCGGAGAAGCGACCCTCCGCCGGTCATTACTATCCCGTTCTCAATGATATCGGAAGCGAGTTCGGGAGGAGTGTTGTGCAAAACCTGTTTTATGGCTTTCACTATATCCCGGAGCTCGCCGTCTATCGCCTTAACCACTTCGTTCGTGCGGATGTCAATGGACCTCGGAAGCCCGGTGAGAAAATCCCGTCCTTTTATGGCCATCGTAAGCTCTTCCTCAATCGGAATCGCGGAGCCGATGCCGATTTTTATCTGCTCGGCGGTTGAATCTCCTATCGCCAGATTAAATTGCTTTTTAATGTAATCGGCGATTGCCTGGTCTATTTTATTGCCGGCGACTTTTACCGAAATTGAGCTTACTATCCCGCCCAAGGAAATCACCGCCGCGTCCGCCGTCCCTCCGCCGATATCAACCACCATATGCCCCTGTGGTTCGTGTATCGGAATGCCTGCGCCTATTGCCGCGAGTACCGGCTCTTTTACGACATACGCCGACTTGGCTCCGGCTTTGACCGCCGCCTCAACCACGGACCTGCGCTCCGTTGAAGTCACGCCCGCGGGCACGGAAACCAAAACCTCCGGCTTGACGAGATTCCACCTGCCGGTCGTCTTGGAGATAAAATAGCGCAGCATCGCTTCCGTCACGCGGTAATCCGCGATCACCCCGTCTTTCATCGGCCGGTAAGCGACAATCGTCTCCGGCGTGCGGCCAATCATCACCTTGGCTTCATTCCCCACGGCCAAGACGCGGTTTTCCGGGAGCGTCACCGCCACAACCGAGGGCTCGTTTAACACTATTCCTTTCCCGGGAATATAAACCAACGTGTTGGCCGTTCCCAAATCTATTCCGATTTTTTTTATGAAAAACATTTTTATACTCTCTTAATTTTTGCGCCGATTGAGCGAAGCCGCTCGTCTATATTTTCATATCCCCTGTCAATCTCCTCAGCGCCGTCTATCTCCGACGTCCCCTCGGCGACGAGCGCCGCGATCAGATGCGCCATTCCGGCGCGAATATCCCTTACTTTCAAATTTTGGGCTTTGAGCTTCCTGGAGCCCTCAATTATGGCGCTGTGATAAAAATTTTTTCCGGCAAAGCGGCAATTAAGCTCGCCGATGCACTTCGTAAGTATTTTAATATTTGCGCCCATCAAGTTCAAGTCGCCGGCGTAGCCGAACCGGTCCTCGTAGACGGTTTCGTGGATGAAAGAAATGCCGTTGGCGGCCGTGAGCAAAACGGCGAAGGGCTGCTGCCAGTCGGTCATAAACCCCGGATGGGCGTCCGTTTCAATCTCCGCGGGCATGAGTTCTGCATCTCTCCAAAAAATTATTCCGCCCTCTTCAACAAGGTATTGCCCTCCGATCCGGCGGATGGCGTTTAAAAAAGTAATCAGGTGGTCCTGCGAAATTCCGTTCACCCTGACTCTGCCGCCGGAGGCCGCGGCCAGGCAGGCAAAAGACGCAGCCTCGTTTCTGTCCGGCATTATTTTGTGTTTCGTCCCATGAAGTTTCTGGACGCCGTCTATGTAAATCGTCCTGTGGGTGCCGAGCTCAATTATCGCGCCCATTTTTTGCAGCATCTTTATAAGGTCAATGATTTCCGGCTCAACCGCGGCATTTTCCACAATTGTGCGGCCCTTTGCCAAAACCGCGGCCAAAATGGTGTTTTCCGTCGCCCCCACGCTGGGATACCTGAAGCTGATTTTGGCTCCGTGAAGGCCGCCGGGCGCTTCGGCCCTGTAGCCCGAGGAGCTTGCTTCTATTTTCGCTCCCAAGCTCCCGAGCGCGGAGAGATGAATGTCAACCGGGCGCGGACCGATTTTATCGCCGCCCAAAATCGGCACCTCGGCTTTGCCGGTCCGCGCCAAGAGGGGGCCCAAAACCAAAATAGGTATGCGGTTTTTCCTGGTCAAAGATAAAATTTGATTACGAGAGATGTCGGCGGTTTTTATCCTGCAGACATTTTTTGAAGTTGCGATTTTGCTGCCGATGCCCAAGAGGAGTTCGGATGTAATCGCAGTGTCTCCGATTTCCGGAAAATTTTCCAAAACGCATTCGTCGTCCGTAAGCAGGGACGCAACCATCATTTTCGTCGCCGCGTTCTTGGAGCCGGAGAGACAAATTTCCCCGTTTAATTGGCTTCCGCCTTCAACTAAAAATTTTGCCATTGGCTTAAATTTATGATACATTAAACCAAAAGGCAATGTTAACCAAAAGAAAGCGCAGAGTATTTTTCTACATATCTATTTTCGTTTTTTTGTTTGCCGCCCTTCCCATAATTTTTTACAGCCAAGGATACAGATTGGGAGAAGATTTCGCGCTGCATAAAACCGGCGGGGTTTTTATAAGGACCTCCGAATCCGGGGCTTTGGTGAGGGCGGATAAAAAAAACAAGCAAACTTCTTTAATCAACAAATCCGCCCTCGTTAAAAATCTTCTCCCGGGAGATTATCAGATCAGCGCGGAAAAGGAGGGTTTTTGGCCGTGGTCAAAAAGGATTGAGGTTTTGCCGGAGATAGTAGCGGAGCGCAATGCCCTTTTGGTGCCCAAGAGTCCAAACATGGAAAACCTTGGGACAACCTCGCCGCGGATTGAAATCCCAAAACCACCGTATCCTTCAATTAAAAAATTCTGGGAAATACCAACAACCAGAGATTTTATAGTTTTGGGGGAGGACGGCAATTTTTACAAAAATCGCGACAATTTGGACATATCAGGGCTCTGGGGCGCGACGACCTATAATATTTTAAAAAGCAACAAAAGCAGCTTTTTTGACGAAAATTTTTTAAGAATCATTTATTGGGACGCTCACTCGATTGACGCTTATTGGTTCGGCGACTTTGGGCTCGCGCCCAAGTGGCAAAAAGCGCGGGAACTGCACGTGTTTTATTCGGATTCGGAGCTTGCGGACGCAAGATTCTACCCCGGCTGGGAGGATTATCTCATAGTCGTAAGCGGCGACGGAATATACACCCTGGAAATGGACGCATCCGGCGGGCAGAACATCGCTCCGCTTTACAAAGGCGAAAAACCAAAAATAGTGTTTATGGATAAAGAAATACCGGCTCTGGTCATTTTTGACTCCGGACAATACATCCGAATAAAACTTTAATAAACCTTAATAAATTATCCACAGCTTGTAAACAAGCTTTCGCTCGACAGCCGGTTTTTTACTTTTTAAACTAAAAAACATGGAGTTGGCTAAAAAGTATTTAACCATCAATCAAACCGCAAAGCTGGTCGGCGTAACCCCGCTTACGCTGCGC
The DNA here is from genome assembly GCA_001778495.1 of Candidatus Giovannonibacteria bacterium RIFCSPHIGHO2_01_FULL_45_24. GTDB lineage: Bacteria > Patescibacteriota > Minisyncoccia > UBA11713 > 2-01-FULL-45-33 > MFHE01. The sequence continues at coordinate 39,379 of MFHE01000006.1, read as the reverse complement.
AACTGGGACAATGCACGCAAATTCCGCGCCGCGCGCCACCCGATAAATAATTATAGAATGTATACCCTCGAACAAATAGAAGGGCTGATGAAAAAAATTGGCTTGCCGCCCCCCCCCAAAAAACTGGTAATCCGGGTTTTGGAGGATTAAGTTGTATACCCCACCCTTGGGAGGGGGTTATTCAACCACCTCCACCGTTCTTTGGGCCGTTTCGACGTTCCCCGCCTGGTCAACGGCTTTGTATAAAATTGTGTGTGTTGTGGTAGTTGAAGTATCCAGCGAAAGCCCAGCGCCTTGCGAAAGCTCCGGCCCGCCGTCAAGCGAGGCAGTGTAGCCAAGATTCTGGTCAACATTGTCGGTCACGCTAACTCCCAAATCCGCGTAGCTCGCGCCGACTTCAATCGTTGCAGGATTGTTGCCCAAAATTGTGATGGTGGGAGGAATGGTGTCGGTTGTAGTTGTCGAAGTGTTGAAAACCGAGCTTTGAACATTTGTGGCGGTCCCGCAAGCGCCCGCCGTGACCGAAATTGCTCCCGTCGCCACGTCTTCAACGCTCAAACACCCCGCCTGTCCTTTTTTGTCATAAATCGTAATTCCTTGCGGGCCGGTGACGGTGAGCTTCCCTGTTTCAATCTCACTTACAACCAGTTTTCCGTTGGCATCAAGCGACAAGCTGGCGCCCCCCATCAAAGCTTCTACTTTCGCGTTCAGTTCCTGTATCGCCTTGGCGAGAACCGCGGTCAAATTCGCGTACTTAACGTTGGTTGGCGTAGACGACGCGTCAAGCGTGACAAGCCGCGGGTCAATACTGAAAACTTCTTCCGCGATTAAACCGACCTGTTCTCCCCGAACTCCAATGTCGTCATTATAAAGGAACGATACGGGGCGCAAACTTAATACCGTTTCAAGCGCTCCGGCGCCAAGCGAATTAATGTCGTGTTTGAAACGTTGCGAAGAACCCGTGCAGGCCGCGCCATCGCTATATGTGACTTCCTTGTTCGCGGAGAGGCAGAGAGCTCCGGCTCCGGCTCCGGCCGTAAGCCCGTCAAAGCCCACCGTGCCGGTAACACCGAATGTTCTCCATGGCGTCGTGCTTGCGATGCCGACTTTGCCGGTGTTTGTGATGCGCATCGCTTCGGTGAGGGCGCCGGAGCGCAGCGTGGAGAACGCAAGGTCGCCTTTTCCGGTGTTAAAGTTCTGCTGGAGTATTGAAGTGATGGCGGCAGTTGAAGTTCCATTGGTAATGTCATTTGCTCTGAAAGTCAGACGCGACGCGGTTGAGGTTGCCGAATCAAGATTTGAAATAAAAAGCTGATCTGCGGTTGCGCCGGAAGAAGTATTCACGATTTCCAGTTTGGTCTGCGGACTCGTCGTCCCAATCCCAACGTTGCCGTTAGTATTTAGAATTGTCAAAACCTCTGTCCCGGCTTGATTAAGAAATGCTAAATTGCTAGTTGTTACTTTATTTTGTATATCCCATTGTTGGGCAGAAGCAGTATTTTGTATGTAGATACTAGTAGCTCCAGCATTACTAACTCTAAAATGTCCAATTACATCAAGTTCTACTGCTGCCGTTCTCCCGATGCCGACTTTGCCGTTAAGCCCGTTTATTGAAAGTATCGGCGTCGCGGTCGTTGAAGTGGCGAAAGAGAAAGCGTTGACGCTTTGCGGCAAAGTTGAGGTCGCGGAGCTCTGATAGGAAAAAGTAAGATTGGCGGCGGTGGAGGAAGAATAAGTGATGAGATTGGAATCAAGATAAGTATTGCCCGCGACGCTTAGCGTTGTCGCTGGACTCGTCGTCCCGATGCCGACGTTGCCGGCTGCATCTATTGACAGCCTTGTTGCGTTGTTGACTGTAAAAGTCATTGCATCCAAAGCGTGGTTGTAGGAGATTATTCCTATGGCGTTGTTCTGGGGGTCCGCGAAAAGGATTCTGCCAAGATTGCCGTTGGGCGAACCCAGCGTTATGTCGCTGTTCGTGCCCGAGTCTATGAAAAGCCAGGTCGAGCTGTCCGGCGTCAAGCCAGTGCCGGCGCCTTCTTTTATATGGAGCAGGGTTTTCGGCGCAGCCGTCCCTATGCCGACGTTGCCCGCATTTGTAATATAGAGACTATTTGCCGTCGCCGCTTGGTTGACCACCAAAGCGGCGTTATTACCCGCGACCAGCCCGCCCGAAATCGTAGTAGTCGCTCCGGTGCCGGTGAAGTTAACTGTTCCGGTCGCCGTGAGATTAGCCAAAGAAAGGTTGCCGGAAAAAAGAGCATTGCCCTGAACCGAGAGCAAACTCGCTGGACTCGTCGTCCCTATCCCGACGTTGCCGCCGTTGGTGACGGTGAGATAGGTGTTGTGCGCCACGATGTCGTTGCCGATGAAGTTGTGCGTGCCTTCAACTTCTATGTCAAAGACATCCTCGGAAGGAAGTTCGCGCATGCTTGTAATTTTATCCCATACCGGCTTCCCGTTTTTGCCCAAAACCGCGATTTCCTGTCCTTCTTTCAGCTTCGCCACTTTTGTCCACACCCCCCCGCTTGACAAGGACGGCGGCCTTGCTACAATAGAGTTACTATTCTTCAAGACCTGCCGCAAGGCAGGTTTTGCCTTTTCACCTGAAGAAACCAGGCCGGGGATCATTTTTGCCAATTGCTCCATAAACACAAACCCGTCCGCTTCGCCCATCAAAACCCCTGACATGAACTTCCTGCCGGAAATTACGATTACCTGTTTGCCTTTGGCAGAAAGGCGTCGCGCGAGATCCGCAAAATCCCCGTCGCCGGAGAAAAGCAAAACAGCATCAAAAGAATTAGCCATTTCCAGCGCGTCTGCCGCAATCTCAACGTCAAAGTTTGCTTTCGGCTCAAACAAGCGAATGCCTTTAGTATCAAGTTGGCTCGACTCTTTAAGAAGCGTCTCGCGGATATTTTGTGAAAGCGCATCAAGCCATCGACGATTCCGAGACTTTTGTAAAATATCCAAAAGCCGTACTGCAAAGTACTGAACTGGCTTGGTGATAACTGCGTAGCCCATTCGGCGCAGTGCCGCGAAAAAAGAGGTATTTTTGCCCAGCTCGTCAGAACCGTAGTAAAACCTGACTTCTTTTACACCGGAGGTTTTTAGCTCCCTGTGGAGCAAATCGAGATCAATCCGCAGCTTTTTATCAATAAGCCATGATTTTATATTCGCGTAATCAATAAACGCCACCGCTCGAATCGGTTCCGACGCGCGTTCGCGAACAAAATAAGGATGATTTTCCGTTGTCCTGATTTTCCTGCCGAGCGCCGTTTCCAGCTCAATAATCGGTTTTCGGCCCATATGCATAAGCGCTCTCACTTTTGACCAGACAATTTTTCCGGTTGTCTCGTCCAAGGAGGCGATTTCGTCTCCGGACTGGACATCCACAATCGCGACTTCTTCATAGATGAATTCCTCGTCTTCTCCCAATTTTTGGATTTTGAACTTTGAGCTTGATTTGGCATTTGAGCTTTTGCCTTTGGATTTCCTTCGTCTTCGACGAAGGCGAGTGTCCCCAGTAACGCACTGGGTTGAAGACCCGACCACGAACGCCGGGCCGGTGATGCCGTTGGGATTTACGGAAAGAAGCCCCCAAGGTGAGGTCGTCCCTATTCCGACGTTGCCGCCAAGAAAAGCCGCGGCATAATTGTTTGTCGCTCCCGTGTTGGCGTTGACCGTAAGGCCGTATGAATTGGTGGTGGAGGCGTTAAGGGCAGAGGCGCCCAGATATATGGTATGGGCGTTGGTGGTTGTGGCATTAGTTCCCGCCAAAGGAGCTCCGGTAATCCCGAGAGTCGCGAGGTCGGTTATGTTGCCTGAAGCGAAATTGGTGAAAGCATGGGTCGCGGCATTGATTAACGCGTCCCGCTGAAGCGTGATTGTTCCGTTGGCGTGGGTTTTTGTTCTGGCCAGATTGAATTGCGCGTCAGTGGCCTCGGTGGAAGCCGTAAGACCGGTGTCTGCTCCTCCGGCAAAACTCCAAAGGGCCGATGAGCCGCTTGTTCTTGCGTCAGCATTGAACGAAGCCGTTCCGGTAGCGGTCAGCCCGGCGATTGTAAGGTTTCCTGAAAACAAACCATTTCCCTGCACTGACAATCTTGTCGCCGGACTCGTCGTCCCGATGCCGACGTTGCCAGCATTAATCCAAGATGAATCATTACTACTAGCAAACAATTTGATATTTTCAGTTCCACCTGAATATACTGATATTATCCCGTTTGTAGTAGCACCACTGGAAGCGTCCGATAATTTAATAACATTAACGTTAGTATCACTCAATCTTATAGTACCTTGACCTGACGGCACATCTACATCCAGATTTGCCCCGGGATTTGTCGTCCCGATGCCGACGTTGCCGCCGTTGGTTACAGTGAGATAGGTATTGTGCGCCACGATGTCGTTGCCGATGAAATTGTGCGTGCCTTCCACTTCTATGTCGTAGACCTGCTCGGCGGCGGTTTTTTCAATTGACATAATTCTTTCAAAGACCGGTTTGCCGTTCGCGCCGGAAGTCGCAATCATCTGCCCTTCCTTAATTTCGGAAACCTTTGTCCACACCCCCCCGTTGACATAGGGATGCGCCTGCGCTAGGATGGGAAGTGCCGGTGAAAGCCGGTTGTGATGCCCCCTTTGCGGGGCTTTTTTAGTTGCTCCGAAATCAACGAAGGGCATATCGGCGAGGCTTAAAAACACGTCCGCCTGTTTGCGCAGCTCTCTGCCGGTGGCCCGATAAGGAGCAATAACTAATAAACGTTTACCATTTTGCTGGAGCCGCTCGGCAAGATAAGCAAAATCCGAATCGCCGGAGAAGAGCACCGCAGTATCAAAAGCGTTTTTGCGCTCTACGGCGTCAACGGCGATCTCAACGTCAAAATTTCCCTTATGCTCGTCGGCGAGATGGCGCTGTTCAATGATTTTAAGGGGTTTAGTAATAAGCCGATAGCCAAGTTTCTTGAGCCGGGTAAAGAATTGGCCTTGTCCTTTGTGCTGGAAATCAACTTTATAAAATCCCGCGCGCGAAACCGCTTCTTTCCCGCCGAACGCCGAAAGAAGCTCTTGGTAGTCAATCCTCGCGCTCATATGCCGCAAACTTGCTTCTACATTCGCCCCGTCAATGAATATCGCGACGCGCTCTTTCGGAAATTCCGGCGCGAGAAGATAAGGATGGTTAGCGGTGGTGCGGATTTTTTTGCCGGTGGCGGTGGTCAGAGTGTAGATTTCTTTAACGCCCATATCCATAAGTTTGTTGACGCGGGAGACCTTAAGCTTGCCGGTTTTTTCGTCCAGCGTGAGGATTTCGTCTCCTTCTTTAATCTCATCAATCCGCGTATCTTCAAAATATTCTTCCTCTTCCCACTCGCCTTTGCCGTTTTTGCGGCGTCTCTTGCGGCGGCGTTTAAGCTTGGTGTCCCCGGTAACGCACTTGGTTGAAGAGCCGACCACGAACGCGGGACCGGCGATGCCGTTGGGATTTACCGAAAGAAGCCCCCACGGGCTCGTCGTCCCGATGCCGAGTCTGTTATTCGTATCATCCCAAAAGAGGTTTGAATTGTCCTGCGATAAAAGTCCTCCCGCGCCCGCGAAAAGAACGGAGCCGGAAGTCATGGCGGAAGCCGTGAAATTGGTAGTGCTTGCGGTTCCTGAAACAGTTAAAGCAGTCGTGGAAGCGTAAGGAAAAGTGTTGGCGCCCGAGGCGGTGGAAGTGATGGCTCCAGAGATGGCGAGAGTTGAGGTTGCCGTAATCGCCCCTCCGAAAAATGAAGTTCCTGAAATATAACTATTCCCCTGAACCGACAGAAGCTGCGCCGGACTCGTCGTCCCGATGCCGACATTGCCTGCTCCGGTCACGTTGAAAAGCGAGGAGTCGGACGAGGAGAGGACGCGGAAAAGGTCGGCGGATTGGCTCGTGACTCCTTTTAATGTAAGAGGAATAGCGGTAGTTGTGGTAGCCCCTATAGTGAGCACCGAGAGCCCAGAGTGAGTAGTGGTTCCAAAAGCGGCTTGCCCCGCGGCCGAGAAAACGAATCTGGTGGTGGGAGAGGTGTCTCCGTCCTGAAGGCGCAGAAGGTCGCCCGAAACGGTTGAATTCCACATTGTATACGCGGCTCCGGTAGTGGTGGCTAAATGAGTGATTCTTCCATTAAAAATATGGCTGTCGGCATTGGGGGCGTCTCCCATTGTAAATTGATTTTCAACAGTGAAGTTGGAGGCGGTGGTTGAAGCCAAAGTCGTGCCGCCTACCGTGGTTAGCCCGTTGGCGAAAACATCCCCGTCAGCGTCAACCAGAAAGCGGACCGCTCCTCCAACCGCGGCGCCGAAAAGGTTGGTATCCGCCGCCGCCGAAGCCGGGTTGATGACCACAACCGAGTCCGTGACCGCGGAGTTGGCAACGCCAACAGCCCAAGTGCCGAAAGTGTGAGAAACTGTCGGGCTTTTTGTGACCAAAAGCTGTTCGGTGAGAGTTGTGGTGGCGTTTACGTTCATTGAAGCGCCGGAGACGTTAAGCCCTCCGCTGGCAAGTATGTCCCCGCTTACCGAAAAAGTCGCGCCGGGAGAAGTTGTTCCTATGCCGATTCTGTAGTTTTTTGTGTCAAAGGTGAAAAAAGGGACTGAAGCCGATGAGGTGGCGAAGGTCAGGGCATTCATTAAAGAAGCCGGAATGGTCGTGGTGGCTTGGTTGAAGAAAGCGAGATTGCCGTAAAGAGTCATGTCCCCCGTAACCTGAAGGGTTGAGGAGGCGGCTAAGCCACTCGATATGTTCCCGGAAGATGCCGTAAGCGTCCCCGTGGTTAAAGAAGTGGAGTTGATTGAAGTAGAGGTAAGGGAGGTCAGCCCCGATGCCGCTCCCGCTGAAGTGATATTCCAAACATTGGAAGTAACGGATACGTCTTTGCCTTCAGCCCCGAGAGTCACGTTTCCTGAAGCTCTTAAGTTGCCGCCGGTGGAAATCCCGTTGGAAAAATCTCCGAAAGAAGCAGAAACGCCGGAGCCGGTTTGGGAAGGAGAGGAAGAGTAAGGCCCGGGGATTGAAGTCGTGAGAAAGACAACGGGGTTTTGGACTTGATTGGAAGGAAGCCGTTTTTCTAAAGCCGCCAGAGAAAGCTGGACTTGGGCCAGGATGACTTGGTTGAGAGAAGAGAGGCGCTGGTCTAAATCGGCTTGAGAGATGCCGGAGATAATTTTTTCAATTACTGTTCTAACCTCCCCTTTCCCCTCCTTGGTAAGGAGGGGATTTTGGGGAAGTGTGGAAGTCGCCTCTCCGAAAGTTATGATTTTGCTGCCTTCATTTTCCCCTCCTTTAGAAGGAGGGGTTGTGGGAGATGGGGCTTCCGCAACTTCAGGCGGCTTAACCGAGAAGAAGTCTCTTGCCGCCAGTTTCAGGTCGCTCCCCAAAGACGCTATGTATCCCCGCCAGCCGAGGACGTTGTTTATAAATCTGTCTCTTAGGTCGGTGATGGAGAATTTGACGTCCTCCAAAGTAAAAGGCAAAGACGGAAGCGAGAATTCGGGCAAAGCAAGAGCCAGCGAAGCCCGGTCTTTGATGCTTTGGAAAACGTTCCCGAGCACTGCTTTAACATTAACCTCGCCTCCCAACCCTCCCTCCTTAGTAAGGAGAGTTGGGGAAGAGGGTGAAGTGAAAACCTCAAAAAATTCGGCAGTAAGTTTTTTCACGGAGATGATATTGCCTAAAGTTGCCCTTGCGGCGTCTTGAGCAAAATCCCGAGCGCCAAGCTCTAAATTCCAAGCAAATCCCAAGCCCGAACTTCCAAAATCTAAAACCGATTGACTCGCGGCGTAAGCAAGGTTAAAGATTTTTTCTTTCGCAAAGACAACATTATTGTTGATTTCGTCCGCGACAGCAAATGCGGTTTCCGAAACCCGATTTTTGCCGTTTTGCGCAAGCTTCAAACTAGAATTTCCAAAATTCGAAACATTGTTCGCGAATTTTTTCGCGGAGACGTTAACACTTTCAACAGCACTGATTATTCCGTCCTTCGCAAAGACAATATTGTTTACAGTTGCATCGGCAATGGCAAATGCGTTTTGTGAAATAGTGTCTGCTGTTTTCATCGCGGAGACGTTAACACTTTCAACCGCGCCCGCAATACTCCTTCCAATTGCGCCAGCGTTATAAAAAATCAGCGCGGCAATCAGCACTGACGAGAGAGAAGCCGCTCCCAGCGACCATTGCTTCAGAGAAAATTTCGGAGCTTTTTGTTGCTCGCCTAAAATCTCCTTATCCCATTCATCTGTTGTATGAAAGATTGCTTGCTTTGTAAGGATAATTTGCGGCTCCATTTTCTCTTGCGTCCGCAAGATGGATTTTTTGTAATCCAAAATAGATTTTTCGGAAACCACCCAGTCGGTGCCGATTTTTTTTCCTTTGATTTTTTCCTCGCGGCAAAGCTGCCCAACATAGATGCGCGTATAACCGCAAACAGCCGCGGCCTCGGAAGCCGTGATATATCTTTCTCCTTCTAAGATAATTTCGCGAGAATCTTTCATAAAGAAGCTTTCGTAAGAAATATTCTTTTTTTTAGGTCTTCTATATCTTTCAGTATAAATCAGCGGATTTTTTATTTAAATAAAAAATCCACAATTTTCTGTGGATAACCCCGACGCTACGGTCGGCGCTCCGGCTGAAACGTCAGAGACGCTAAAAAATTAAGTTTAATAAATATTACTAAACCTTAATACTGCAGAGCTTTATTTTTTATCTTATGTTTAATCCGCCAATTTCCTATTTTTTTATGGTTACCGGAAAGAAGGATTTTGGTAACTTTGTATGTTCCCCCCTTCCATTTGAATATTTCTGGCCTGGTGTAGACCGGCACGCCGATGCCGTGCCTTTTTTCTTCAAGCGATTCGTACTTGCCCAAAACCCCGGGAATTTTTCTTAAAACGGCGTCAACAACAACCATCGCGGGAAGTTCCCCGCCGGTGAGAACATAAGGGCCTATGCTCAAATTTTCAATTTTCAATTTCAAATTTTCAATCATTGATTTAACGCGCTCATCAACGCCCTCGTAGTGACCGCAGATAAAAATAATCCATTTATATTTCTTGGCGAAATCGCCAGCCATTTTAGAATTAAATTGTTTTCCGGAAGCAGAGAGGAAAGTTATCAAGACGTCCGACGTCTTCCCCGACTTAGACGTCGGACGTCTAAGTTGAAGAATTGAATCAAGCGCTTTAGCAATCGGTTCAATTTTAAGCACCATCCCTGGGCCGCCGCCATAGGGCCGGTCATCAACCCTCTCTCCTTCGCGCAAAAACTTTTTCAAATCCCAAATTTTTATTTTTGCAAGTCCCCTTTTTTGGGCGCGCGAAATTATGGACTCATTAAAGTAGCTCCTAAAAACTTTCGGAAAAATTGTGATTATATCAAATCTCATATTTTGAGTGTCTTATTCTCTTCACTTATCACTTAGCAATTGGATTGCTAAGTACATCTGATAAACTTAAATTTTCTCATTATTGAGATAATGCCTTATTTAATCCAACTTAGCAATCCAGTTGCTAAGTCAATAGAAAAACCCTCAATTGAGGGTTTTTCTATTTTGCTTAAACAAAATTATAACTTGAGGTCGTCAACCATGTCGTCCACTTCCCGGCTTCTTGGAACGTGAGTTCCTCCTTCCGGTTCCTCAATCTTGAGGTTCACCCGCGCGTGGTTCTTTATGCCGACCACGCGCAGAAGCGTGCGGAGCGCTTTAGCGGTGTTGCCTTGGCGGCCGATGAGCTTGCCGACGTCTTCCTTGTCCACTTGCACGGACAAAAGGACACCCATCTCATCAACTTTCCTCGCAACCTTGACGGCGCTGGGATTATCAACAAGCGCTTTGACCACATACTCCAAAAATTCCTCGTCAGAATACGTGCTAGATGCTTTTGCAACCATTATAGCAAATTCCGTTCTTTAGCCCCTGTAATATCCGAATTTTCGACCATTTTCGGCGTTACTTGATAATTATACCACCCTTAACCAGCAAACTGCGCGCCGTAGCAGAGATCCGGGCACCGTTCGCCACCCAGCGCTTAATGCGTTCGTTTTTGAAAATTGCTTTCTTCGTTTTCGGGCTGTAGGAGCCGAGCGCCTCTAAATAGCCGCCGCTCTTGGGCCCCCTTTTAGAATCCGTAACCACCAGCCGGAAGTTCAGGTCGTTTCTCCGGCCAACGCGCTGTAAGCGGATAATTAACATAAATGGAAGTATATATTATAAAAGAAATTAGGTCAACTCTTACTTTAGATATTTAAATTTATTTGAGCCGTGTTCCTCCAGCGTCCAGGCGTAGCGCGCAACGCCGCCTTTATCCGTAAGGTAATAAAAATATTCGGAGACCATCGGCCGCAAAGCCGCCAAAATCGCGTCCATCCCCGGGTTGGAAATCGGTCCCTGCGGCAAACCGCGATAGCGGTAGGTATTGTAAGGAGAATCGTATTTCAAATCTTCCTCCGTCAACTCGCTGCTGGGTTTGCCCAAAACGTAAGTGAGCGACGCGTCAACATTGAGCCCCATGCCAAGCTGGAGCCGCTTCCATAAAATCCCCGCTACGATTTTCATGTCCGCAGCGCTTTTAACTTCTTCTTCCAAGATAGACGCCATTATTATAATCTGCTCCAGAGTTTTGCCGGAGTTTTTTGCTTCCGCCAAAATCTCGGGAGTTATCTTCTTGTTGAAATTATCTCTCATCCGGCCTATCACCTGCTCCGGCTTCGCAGTTTTGTAAAATCTGTAAGTGTCGGGGAACAAATATCCTTCGTGTTTCCGGGCCTCCAAAACAAATTCGTCTTTTGGGAAAAGCCCCGCTTTCTCAAACGTCTCCCCCATCTGGCGGACGTTGTATCCTTCCGGAATGGTCACGGCCACCTCATTGGAAACTATTTTTTCTTCTTCTTTATATTTTATGTACGCCGGAAATTTTCCCAAAAAGAAAATGCTAAAAAGAAGAAGGACTAGCGCAAAGGCCGCGATTAAAAGTTTTTTGATGTCACCATTTTGAATCATTGTCAGAAATTAAAGGCACAAACGCAAAGCTGTGGTGCGGAAACGCGTCAAACGCGGCTTTAGTCCGTTTCGTAAATTCAAAAATGCTGTGCCCTATTGGGGCAATGATTTTCCCGCCGGTTTTAAGCTGGTTCTTCCAAGCCGGAGGCAGTTCTCTGCCGGAGGCGGCGGCGATGATTTTATCAAAACCTCCGACGCGCTTGGCAATGTCCGGCAAACCCATGGTTCCGTCCTGACAGAAAAATTTCACGCCTCGAAACCCGCATTTCTCAACATTCCTCTTCCCCCATTCACACAATTTTGGAATCCGCTCAACTGCGTAGACATTCGCACCTACATAGGCCAAAAGCGCCGTCTGCCAGCCGGAGCCGTAGCCGACCTCCATAATATTATCCCCGGGGCTAGGACTTAAAAGCTCAAGCATAAAAGCCACCGTCCACGGCTGGGAGATGGTCTGCCCCTCACCTATCGCAAGCGGCTCGTCAACGTAAGCGAAATCTTTCATTGGCTCCGGAACAAAATCCCAGCGGTCAACGGCGCGGAAAGCCCTGATTAGATTCGGGTTTTTTAACGCACCCTTTTCAACTAAATCATCCACAAGCGCCATATTTTCAATGTTAGCATCCTATGGTAAAATTAAAATAACGTGGAGATTCAAGATATTAAGACCAAACTGATTCTGGCGGGTATCGCGCTTATAGCAATCGCGGCCGGGGCTTGGTACTGGTATTGGTTTGCGGGAAAGTCCGAACCCATAAAAACCGCCGAAGACGTTGTGGAGGCCGTGACGACGCCCAATCTGGAGGTGCCCTCAAACCCGATTCAAAATAAAGTGCCAGAACTGAACCCGATTGACCGGGCGAATCCTTTTAAAGACGCTTATAAGAACCCTTTTGAACAATAAAAAATGAAAAAAGCGATAATTTTGGCAGGGTTATTAATCGCCGCGTTGCAGGTAAACGCCACTTCCGGCGGCAACGCTTCCTTTTCGCTTCAAAAAGACAAAAGCACCGACCTTTTTATATTGAATATGCGCGACTCCCAAGGCATCCGGAGTTTCGCTCTGGTTTTCCCAACCGATAAGCTTCCTTACAGCGGCGATTTGAACGGGTGCCCCCAAAACCGCAAAATAGACAATGTTTTGATAAACGAAATCTCCGATTTTAAGCCGATGATGAAGGCGGTAATCGTTGACTGCCGCGGAGAGGAAACGGAATTTGAAATAACCGCGCCGGTTGGCGGAGTTGCCCAAGTGAAAAAAGTTGAGCCGCCTCTTCCTGAGCCAGTATCAGCGCCAGCAGTTCCGACAGAGGCCTCCCAGCCTTCGTCAGAGACTTCGGCGGGCGCAGCGACTACTCAAGCAACGCCCGCGGTTTTAGAATATCCGATTAAAGAATTGGGCGGATGCGAGAGCCAAGAGGCCTGCAAAACTTATTGCGACACGCCGGCGAACCTTGAGCGCTGTATCGCTTTTGCCGAGACAAACGGGCTTTTAACAAAAGGCGAAATTGAACGCGGCAAAAAATTCGCCGCGATAGTAAAAACGGGCGGCGGGCCAGGGGGCTGCAAAACCGAGGCCTCTTGTAAGGATTACTGCAACGATGTCGGGCGGCTTGAAGAATGCGTCGTTTTCGCGGAAAATAGCGGCTTGGTTTCCGGCGCGGAGCTGGAAGAGATGAAAAAAATTCAAAACGCGGTCAAACGCGGAACTAAATTCCCCGGCAACTGCACAAACCGCGCCGCCTGCGAGCTTTACTGCAAAACTCCCGAGCACGCGGACGAATGCGTGGCTTTTGCCAAAGAAGCCGGGTTTATAAGCGAAGAGGAATTAAAAGAGATGGAAAAGATTCTTCCGCTTATGAGAAGCGGCCAGATGCCCGGAGGGTGCAAATCCAAAGAAGAATGCGAAGTTTTTTGCGAAGACGAGGGGCATTTTGACGAATGCGTTGCTTTCGCGGAAAAAGCGGGGCTTGTGTCCGAAAAAGACCTTGAGATAATGCGGAAAACCGGCGGCAAGGGTCCCGGCGGTTGCCGTGGGAGGGCCTGCCAGACGTTCTGCGAGAACCCGGCAAATCAAACAGCTTGTTTTGAGTTCGGCAAACAATATGGCCTTATCTCCGAAGAAGATTTAAGCAGAATGGAAGAAGGCAAGCGCATTTTGCGCGGGCAGATTGAAAGCGGGCCGCCCGAGGTTCAGGAATGCCTTAAATCCGTGATAGACATAGATAAATTGGAACAGGGAGGATTCGCCGGCGGGCCGGAGCTGGGAGAAAAAATGAAAGAGTGTTTTGAAAAAATGATTCCGGAGGGCATGGAAGGCCAATTTGAGTTTGGCGAAAACGGGCAATTTAACGGTCTGGGAGGTTGCAGGTCGCGCGAGGAATGCGAGGCATACTGCACATCAAATCCGGAAGCATGCGGATTTGGCGGTGGAGACCATGGCGGCGAGGAATGCGTAAAACAAGGGGGCAGTTGGAACGGCGAAACTTGTAATTTCCCCGGCAGTGATCGCGGCACGGAAGAATGCGCCAAGCAGGGAGGCGCCTGGGACGGAACAAATTGTAATTACCCCCACATTGAGCGTGGCGGCGAGGAATGTGTCAAACAGGGAGGCAGCTGGGACGGAAACCAATGTAATTTTTCTAATTTACATTTACAGCAACCACAACAGCCGCCGTCACAACAACAATATCAACAGCAGTACCAGCAGCAGTATCAGGAAGAATTTCAGAGGCAATGCGAATCCCAAGGCGGAGTTTGGGACGGCGCCCAATGCAAAGCCCCCACGAATTTCCAGCAGCCTGCGGAATTTTCTCCCGGTTCGGTATACGACGCCTTCTTGCGGCTCGTCAGATAATCTGCTAAAATATCTAAATGTCTCAAGACAACCTGATAAAACTGCAGTGCCAATCCTGCAAAAGAATCGGCTATTGGAGCCGCAAAAATAAGAAAAAGATGGAACGGAAAATTGAGCTTTCCAAATTTTGCAAGTGGTGCCGCAAGCACACTACGCATAAAGAAGGGAAAAAATAAATTCGGGAGATGAGGGAATCGAACCCCCGATAGCGGTTTTGGAGACCGCAGTTATGCCACTTAACTAATCTCCCATCAAAAAGATTATAACAAAAAATAAGAAGCTCGGCTAGAGGCCGGGGATTTTTTATTTGATTGAATATCGGTTAAAATTAGTATTTATGAATAAGGCGGTAAAAATTGCGCTTTTGCTTGCCGCGGTTGCGGCGGTTTTTTATATCTTTTGGGGGCAGATTCAGGAAAAAAACGGCTCGCCTCGATTCGGCGAAGCGGGCGAAAACTTTGAGCTTCCGCTGGCGAATTTTGAATTACCACTCTCCCCTTGTCAAAAGCCGATCGCCTACGGCTTGGGTTCTTTTGACGAAAAATTTGGCCTCTCACAAAAAGATTTCTTGGATGCTGTATCCAAGGCCGAAGATGTCTGGGAGCGCCCGATGGGTCTGGAGCTGTTTTCTTACAAGCCTGGCGGGGCGCTTAAAATAAACCTGATTTACGACTACCGCCAAGATGCGACGCTTAAACTCCAAAAACTGGGGATTGCCGTAAAGGACACAAAATCCTCCTACGAAACGTTAAAAGCGCAGTATGAAGCGATGAAAGTTTCTTACGGCGTTCTTAAAGCGAATTACGAAAAGCTCGTTGCCGAATTTGAAGTCCGCCAAGATAGTTACAACGCCGAGGTGGGGAGCTGGAACCGGAAGGGCGGCGCGCCTAAAGATATCTACGACCGCCTAACGGCGGAAAAAAAAGCGCTTGACCAGGAATTTTCAAAAATAAAAGCGCTGGAAGCCGAGCTCAACGCAAAAGTTGACGACATAAACGCGTTTGTGATTGTTCTGAATAGATTGGTAGAGACGCTCAACCTCAACGTCACAAAATACAACGAAATCGGTGGCGCCGCGGGAAGAGAGTTTGAAGAGGGAACCTACCGGAGCGGCCCAGGGGGCGAGCAAATAGACATTTACCAGTTTGACAGTCGCCAAAAATTGGTAAGGGTGCTGGCGCACGAGCTTGGGCACGCGCTTGGGCTGGAGCATCTGGAAAATCACAAAGCGATAATGTACCGCCTAAACAGCGGAATGAACGAAACCGCGACTCCTGACGACCTCGCGGCACTGAAGACGCTCTGCGAGATAAAATAAAAATTGGGCGACATATCAAACGAACAAATACTGAAACAAGTTTAACAGGCCGTGCCAAGAAAATCAATTGCTGAAATTTAAGCCGAGGGGGAGGATTGAACTCCCGACCTCGCCCTTACCAAGGGCGTGCTCTGCCAACTGAGCTACCTCGGCAAAAAAATTTTGCGCAGGGAAGGATTCGAACCTTCGTAGCCCTTCCGGGCGCGCGGTTTACAGCCGCGTGCGATTGACCACTCCGCCACCTGCGCCCGCAACTATTTTAACCTTTTTCGGCTTCTCTGGCAAAGGGGCGGATGACTTCTTTACGGAGATTACAAACTCGCCGTCTTTGTAATCCACCAAAGCCGTGTCGCCTTCTTTTATCTGCTTTGAAATTATTTTTTCAGCAAGCAGGTTCAAAATTTTGTTTTGGATAAGCCGGCGCAGAGGCCGCGCGCCGTAATTGGGGTCGTAGCCATCTTTTGCCAGAGCGTCCTCGGCGGATTTATTTACCAAAATCTCAATGCCTCTGCCGCTGACGCGCCGGGCAAGCTTCATAATCTGTATTTTGGCGATTTGCCTCAACATCTCCGGCGTCAGAGAATTAAATATGATTATATCGTCCAGCCGGTTTAAAAATTCCGGGCGGAAATGGTTCTCCAGCGCGCGCTGGATTTTGGCTTTAAGCTCGTCTTCGCGCTTGGCAATTTTACCGCTGCTCTCCGAAACGAATCCCAAACTCCCCATCTCACGGGTAAATTCCCCGCCTATGTTGGAGGTCATAATGATAACCGTGTTTTTGAAATTCACATGCCTACCCTTAGCGTCGGTGAGGGTGCCGTTGTCCAAAATCTGGAGCATTATGTTGAAAACTTCCGGGTGCGCTTTCTCAATTTCATCAAAAAGCAAAACGGCGTAAGGCCTGTGGCGAATGGCCTCGGTAAGGTGCCCGCTTTCTTCATAGCCGACGTATCCCGGCGGCGAGCCGATAAATTTGGAGACGGCGTGCCGCTCCATGTATTCCGACATATCCACCCGCACCAGCGCTTTTTCGTCGTTGAAAAGAAACTCCGCCAAAGCCAGAGCGAGTTCTGTCTTGCCTACCCCGGTCGGCCCCAAAAACATAAAGGACCCTATGGGCCGCTTCTCATCCGCAATCCCGGCGCGCGAGCGGCGGATGGCTTGGGATATTTTTTCAATAACTTCTTCCTGGCCCACGACGCGCTTTTTAAGCTCGCCTTCCATTCTCAAAAGTTTCTTGGCTTCAGATTCAAGCATCCGGCGCACGGGTATGCCCGTCCACTTAGAAACAATGTCTGCGATGTCTTCTTCAATAATTTCCTCGCGCAAAATGCGCCTTGACCCCTGCAGTTTCCGGAGCTTGCCCTCCTCGGCAAACAGCTTTTTTTGGAATTCCGGAACGCGCCCGTAGCGTATTTCGGCGACCTTCGCCAAATCGCCTTTCCGCTCCGCCGCCTCTGACTCCTGGCGCAAAGCGTCCAAATCTTTTTTAAGCTGGCGGATGGAATCTATGGTTTCTTTCTCGTGCTTCCAGCGAAACTCCAGCCCTCCGGTTTTTTCTTTGAGCTCGCCCAGCTGTTTTTGCAGTTTTCTCACTTTTTGCTTGTTCTCCGGGGCATTTTCCTCTTTTTTCAGCGCCTCCTTTTCAATCTCCAGCCGCATCGTTTCCCTTCTGGCTTCCTCAAGTTCATTTGGCATGCTATCCATCTGGAGGCGCAGTGAAGAAGCTGCTTCGTCTATAAGGTCAATGGCTTTGTCCGGCAAAAAGCGGTCAGTGATGTAGCGCGCGGAAAGATTTACGGCCGTGGTTATCGCCGAATCGGTAATTTTTATGCCGTGGTGCAGTTCATATTTGCTTTTTATGCCGCGAAGGATTGAAACTGTATCTTCCGTTGAGGGCTCCTCAACGTAAACCGGCTGGAAGCGTCTGGCCAGCGCTGCATCCTTTTCTATGTATTTTTGGTATTCCTTCAAAGTTGTGGCGCCGATCGCGTGCAACTCCCCTCTGGCCAAAGCGGGTTTCAGCATATTGGAAGCGTCCATTGACCCTTCGGCGGCTCCGGCGCCAACGAGCGTATGGAGTTCGTCTATGAACAATATGAATTTGCCGGAAGCGCGCTCAAGCTCTTTCATTACAGCTTTTAAGCGCTCCTCAAATTCTCCCCTATATTTTGTCCCGGCCACCAAAGCCCCCAAATCAAGAGAAATCAATTCCCTGTCTTTCAGGCCTTCCGGAACGTCCCCGGAAGAAACGCGCAGAGCTAAACCCTCAACGATGGCGGTTTTTCCCACGCCGGCCTCGCCTATTAAAACCGGGTTGTTTTTCGTCCGGCGGGAAAGCACCTGCATTACCCGCCTGATTTCGCCATCCCTGCCGATAACCGGGTCAAGCTTGTCTTCGCGCGCGAGCCGGGTCAGATTTCTGGCGTATCTTTCAAGCGCGCGATATTTATTCTCCGGCTCGGCGTCCGTAACCCTCTGGGTTCCGCGTATGTCGGCAAGCGCTCGCAAAACCATTTCGCGGTTTAAAGAAAATCTGGAGAGTAAATCTTTCGCCCGCGACGGCGCTTCCAAAATGCCCAAAAACAGGTGCTCGGTTGAAATGAATTCGTCTTTTAAAAAGATGGCTGACTTGTGGGCTTCTTCCAAAATTCTGGCCAGCTCCGGCGTCAGGTAAATCTGATGCGCCGGGGAAAGGACGCTGGAGCGGATGGGGCTCTCAAGCTCGCCCGTCACCAAATCCAAAAGGCCGGCGTTGTCTATTTCCAGTTTGTCCAGCAAAGATGGCACAACGCCTTCTTCCTGCAAAATCAGCGCGGCCAAAAGATGCGAGCCGTCTATCTGGCTTGAGCCGCGCTCTATCGCCAGCTCATGCGCCTTTTTCAAGGCCTCCTGGGCCTTTATCGTAAATTGTCCTAATGGAGGCATAATTGATATTATACTAAAAATTCTTGCGCTCTTCAAGAGTCAGCTCCAGCTTTATCTCGCGACCGTCGCGTAAAATTTTGATTGTGACCTTATCGCCGACGCTGTGAAGCTGGATAAGCTTGTTTAATGGATTATCCATATTCACCTTAATCCCGCCGAATTCCAAAATAATGTCGCCCTCTTTTATTCCTGCCGTGGACGCCGGCGAATTTAAAAGCACTGCATCCTCGCCCCCTGCACCTTTGGTAATCAGCGCGCCATAATCAACGGACAATTTATTTTTTTCCTTAAGCTGGGGCGCAACAAGCACATATCTCACGCCGACGTACGGATTTACTATTCTACCTTTTGTCTGGACGTCGCGGAGCGCGCGCTTGATTTGGTTTATGGGAATCGCAAACCCTACATTTTCCGCGTTTTGGGCTTTGGCCGTGTTTAAGCCGACTGCCTCACCTCTTAAATTCAAAAGCGGCCCGCCGGAGTTGCCTAGATTAATTGCGGCGTCCGTTTGAATCAACTGTGAAAGCTCCTCCGGCCCGGAAAGCGCGCCGGAAGCGACAATGGTCCGGCGGAGCCCGGAGATCACGCCTATGGAAACCGTGTTTTGAAATTCACCCAAAGCGTTCCCGATGGCTATCGCCGTCTGGCCTATCCGCAAAGATTCGGAATCGCCCAAATCAATGGGGATATACGTTCCGTCCATCCTAAGCACGGCCGTGTCGTTCAAAACGTCGCGCGCTAAAACTTTCGCTTTTAATTTTCTCCCGTCGTTCATGATAACCGAATATTCCGCCTCGGCGTCTTCAACAACGTGCCTGTTGGTCAGGATATATCCGTCCGAAGAAACAAAAAATCCGCTGCCGGAGGAAACCTGGCGCCTCTCCGTGCCACGCTGGCGGTACTGCGGTATCCTGATATCGCCGAAAAAATCATCGTTTGGGAAAGGGTTTATAAAATACTGTTCAATTACCGGTATATCCTTTGAGGCGACAATGCTCACTACCGATGGAGAAACTCTTTGCACGATGTCTTCAATTAAAATATCGCGGGCTATGGCGCTCGCCTCCAGCTCTTTTTTCTCGTCTCTCTTTAAGGGCTCCGGCAAGGAGCCGATGGTTTTTTCAATGACGCGCTGGACAGTCTGGGTGATGGGCTGCGGCGCCTGATTCAGCAAAGTTACGGCGACGATGCCCGTAACCAAGGCGGTTACGAAGCTCACCAAAAGCACCAAAAGGACAAGCTGTTGCTTATTCATGTCGTTCATAGATTTATTTTAGTCAACTGCCTCCACTTTTTCAACTCCCTTAACTTTTTCCTTAAGCAGGGATTCAATTCCTGTTTTTAGGGTCAAATTAGAAAGCGGGCACCCCTTGCATGTGCCCTGAAAACGCACTGAAACCACGCCGTTTTCAAAACCGATGAAATCCAAAGCTCCCAAATGCATCTTCAGCATCGGCTTTACCTCTTTTTCCAGAATTTCTTTGATTGCCGCCTCCATTATTTCTTTAAGAAAAACAGGCTGTATTCGGAAATGCGCATATCAACGTATTTCCAATCTATATTTTTAAAGAATGCCTCAATGTAGGCCTTGCGGCCCGTGGCGTAATCAATAAAATAAGCATGCTCGTAGACGTCCATAATAAGAAGCGCGAACATATTCCACGGCGCGCCTTGATGGTGCGAGTCGCAGAGGATGTTTTTTAGTTTTTTTTCGTCCAAATCATACCCCAAAACGACCCAGCCGCGCGCCGCAAGCCCGAGTGCTTTAAACTCCTTCTCCCAGTTTTCATAAGAGCCGAAGTCGCGATTAATCATTTCAAGAATTTTCCCTGACGTCGGACTGCCCGCGCTTACCATATTATCAAAATATCCTTCGTGCAGTTTTACGCCGTTTAGGGCAAAGGTTTCTTCTATTTTAAGCTCGCGGAGGTCGGAATAAGTCGCGTTGGCGGAAGACAAATCAACACTTTTCAACTTCTCCTCAATCTCCCCTATTTTTTTGACGTAGCCGGCGTATAGCACATTGTGGTGCTCTTTTAACTGCTTCTCCGAAAGCCCGTCCAGTTCCGTGTATTTTAATTTTTTTATTTCGCGTGCCATAAATTTATAATCATTCCGGATAAATTTTGTTTCCGTCTTTGTCGTAAAGCGAAATCGCGCGCGTGGGGCAGCTCTGCGCCGCCAAAAGTATGGTTTCCTCATCCGCGCCTTCTGGGTTTACCACGTAGGCCTTATTTTCTTCGTCCAACTGGAAAACCCCCGGCGCGATGGCTACGCAACTCGCCGCCCCAATGCAAAGCTCCCGGTCAACATAGATTTTCGCGATTTTTTTATCCATAATATTTATCCTTATAAAATCTGACTAACTGCTCAACTTCGGTTTTGACTTCTTCCGAGGCGCCGACGCCGACCTTGAGCTTTTTTTGTACGTCCTCCAAATTTTGCGCACCTTCCAAAACGGCTTCCTCTATATCTTTGTCCGTGATATTGAGCCGCGGGTCAATCACCCGCGCGCCCTCCACAACTATTTTATCAAATCGGCCGGTTTTTCTGAAATAGTCATTAGCGATCTTCTGGAACGCCTTATCCGCCAAGACAGAGCAGTGGATTTTGCGGTTAGGCAGCCCTCCCAAGCGCAGCATCACGTCCTGGGGACGGACTTTCAGCGCTTCCTCAACCGACAAGCCGCCGTTTTCAGTCACCATCACCGAAAACATTGAGGTCGCCGCGATCGCCGACGCGCATCCGAACGTTTTCCATTTTAAATCTTTTACCCGTGCCGTTGCCGGGTCAATTTTCATCCACATCTCCATCATATCTCCGCAGGCCGGCGAGCCAACCATCCCATGCGCGTCGTATTCCGACTCATCCTTCGGCCGTTCCCACAATAAATTTCTCGGATGAAAAAAGTGGTCTTTAACGATATCCGAATAATACCACTTCTCTCCGGTATACTGGTTAATGACGTCTATATCTTGTTTGTTATTCATATTATTTATAACTCTTACTTTTCGCTTTAACCTTTAAATTTTCTCCGGCAAACGCTTCGGGGTGACTCATTGATTTTGCGCCGGCTTCAAGATTTAAAGGAGAAACTTTGCGGAGCCACAGAACGGCATTCGGCAGTTCGTTTAAAACATAATCCAAGTCCTCTTTAGTCGTGCTCCTGCCCATTGTAAAACGCATAGACGCATGCGCGAATTCGTAGGGCTTGCCCAATGCCAAAATAACATGTGACGGCTCCAGCGACTCCGATGTGCAAGCCGAGCCGGTAGAAAAAGAAATTCTTTTGGCGTCCAGATAAAGCACCAACGCCTCGCCTTCAATGTCCAAAATGGAAATATTTATATTGTTTGGGAGCCGCTTCGCCGGATGCCCGTTTAAAATGACTTTTGGAACGCGCCTTTGTATTTCGGAAACGAAATAGTCGCGAAGTGGAGCAAGCCGCGCCGATTCGGCAACGCGCTCGGCTTGGGCAATCTCTAACGCTTTTGCTAAACCAACGATTAGAGCCACTGGCTCCGTGCCCGACCTCATCCGCATCTCCTGCCCGCCGCCGATGATTTGCGGTTTTATTTTCACCCCAGCGCGCTTATATAAAAATCCGATTCCTTTCGGACCATAAATTTTAGAGCCGTTGACCGTCATCAAATCAACGCCCAACTTATTTACGTTCAAATCCAAATACCCCGCCGCCTGGCAGGCGTCGGTATGGAAATATGGATAACCCGCCCCACCCCCCTTAAATTCTTTAATAATCTTTCCAATCTCCGCGATCGGCTGAATAGTTCCGATTTCGTTGTTGGCATACATTATGGAAACCAAAATCGTTTCCGGCCGTAAAGAACGTTTGACGTTCTCCGGCTTTACAATTCCGTCCTCGCCGACGTCCAAAAAAGTTACATCGAACCCCTCCTTTTTCAAACGTTGGCAGGGCTCCAAAACCGCGTGATGTTCAAATTCGGTGGTAATTATATGCCCGTGCTTCGCCGCTCCAGAAACGCCGAAAATCGCCAGATTGTCCGACTCGGTGCCGCCGGAAGTAAAAATAATTTCGTCCGGGCGCGCGCCGATTGCTCTGGCAATCTGCTCGCGCGAAGCGCGCAAATTTTCTTTGGCGCGCCTGCCCTCTTCATAAAGCCCTCCGGCATTGCCAAACTCTTCCGTCCAAAAACGCCCCATCGCGTCTTTCACGCGCTGGTCCGTTGGGGTCGTCGCCGCGTAATCCAAATAGATTCTCTTCATTTTTGCATTCTTGTTATCGGACAAATATTATAAGGCCTTTCAAAAAAATTAATCAGCTCAGAAATTTCCAAGTCTTTTTTTATAAGCTTATACCCTCCGCCGATGCCCCGGCGCGCCTCAAGCCACCCTGCGCGCCGAAGCTCCTGCGCCACCTTTTCCATGTAAGCAGTGGGTAAGCCATGCTCTTTTGCCACGCTTTTCGCGTCCAAATAAGCCCTTTCCGCGACTTTCAGGCGCTCAATCAAAATAACCCCATAATCAAACTTTTTCATAAATCGGACACTTATAGTCCGATTTTAGTCATTCCACGAGTGGATTTCAAGTCCCTTTTTCCACAAGCCAAACGCCCTCCGCCAGCCCAAAAGTCCGGCCCAATACTTAAGTGCGATAAATTCTTTTAAAAGCCACGGTAAAAGGCCAGAAAGACGGACGCCGTAAAGCTCCAAAAGCGCGTATCTGCCCCCAAGCGGGATTATAAAGCCGGGGTGGCTCGCGCGGTAGTAGAGAAGCGGTTTTTTGGCAGCCATCCTTTTTATATTTTCCGCGACGCATTTCGCTTCCCTTAAAGCGACGGAGGCGGTCATAGGAAGAGATTTGCCAGTTGCTTCGTCAACAGAGTAAGTAATATCCCCCACCCCGAAAACGTTTTCATGCGGCGCGATTCTCAAATTTTTATCAACCGGCACGCACGAGGCCTTTTCTAATTTCACGCTCTCCAGCGTTTTGACTGATTCGCTTGCTTTTACTCCGGCCGTCCAGATAAGCAAATCGTATGGAACTTTGGAACCGACACCCAAAATGATTTCATTCTGCCGGATTTCTTTTATGGCGCTTTTGAACATAAATTTCACGTCGAGTTTTTCCAGCCGCGCTTTGGCTTTTTTCTGAACCCATGGGCTTGCGCTCCCCAAAAGAGTTTCCGCCGCCTCAACAATCAAACATTCCGCGTAATAGCGCGGCCTGCCGTGAATCCGGGAAAGTTTATCCATATATCCCATAAGCTCTCCGGCCAGCTCGCACCCGGTGAACCCTCCTCCGCCTATCACGATTTTTATGAGCTGGTTTTTCGGAGCTCTGAAAAAAAGCTCGTCAATGGCGTTCCGAAGCCCGAGCGCGTCAAAAAAGTTTTTAAGCGGCAGGGCCTTTTCCGCCATGCCGGGGATGCCGAAATAATTCGTCTCGCTGCCCATCGCAAGCGCCAAAAAATCGTAGCGCAGTTTCCCTGTTTTTCGCAAATTCACAAAATGCTTTTTAAAATCCGCGCCCAAAAATTCGTCTTCTAATACGGAGACATTTATGTCGTCCAAAAAAATATCCTCCAAGGGATAGATGGCGGAAGATTTCAAATCAACAAAATCAATCGGCAGATGGCCGAAGGCTTCCGGCAAATAGGCAGTAGCCACTTCATAAAGATTGGGATAAAAAGTATGGTATCGGCTTTTGTCTACCAGCGTGATATGGAAATTCGGTTCCTCCGCCAGCAATTTCGCCACCCTCGCTCCCCCAAACCCCCCTCCGACAATTATAATTTCATGAATCATAGAAATTGATTAATATCTTCTTTTGTCAAAAGCCTTCTTATATCCGAATGTGTAATCAAGCCATAAGATGGTTTATGACTAAACCCCATATATTCAACTTTCTTTTTCATAAAGCGCACTTTAGCTAATGCGGGAATCAAATCGGTATCGGAGCTGACCAAAATTGCTGTATCATAAAGATTTTCGTAAGCTCCAATCAGTAAATCAACGGCGATTTGAACATCAACCCCTTTTTCGTGATAACCATCGGTTTTAAGCATATGACCAAATTTAACTATCCAGCCGTCTCTTTGAAGTATGCTAGTCAATTTTCTTTGCCCGCGCATCAATTCTTTACTTTTCGGGTTGCCCTGCTCTTCGCGAATAGCTCCTATATAATAATGTTTGAATATTAAAAGCCTTTGGCCTGTCAGAAAGTCAGACAGTTTTTCATAATGAAACGACAATAAATTATTAAGTTTTAACTCCTTGAGACGATGATAGAAATTATTCCCATCAATTAGTATAAAAATTCTTTCTTTCTCATTCATAAGGCTATTTTAGCACAAAACAAAACCCCGCACGATCCGAAGACGGCGCGGGGGTGGTTAATAATCATAGTGTAGCAAAAGTAAAAATTACTGTCAACCCACGCTAGCGGGCTTTGTGGATAACTCAAATCCCTCCCTGCCTACCGGCAGGCAAGCATTTTCCCCCGCCCGCCCGCCGGAAAAATAGTTGCGTAAATCTCATTTCCGTCTCGCACATCGCTCGGGCCAGCGGATTTTTGACGTAGACTAAGTTAATTTGATAAATAGAGCGTAAGCAGGGTAGCCAATACAACAAAACCGCCACCGATAAACGCCGCTTGTATTGTCCGACTATTCCAAAAGGGTTCGAGTTTGGGTGCAAGTTTCTCTTGCTCTTTAACCCGAACTCTTGCGCGACCTTCTTTGTCTTTATTTAACATCTCGCCGCTACTTCCAAATGCGCCAGCCAATTCTTTGTAATGATTCAAAACTTTCTGTTCGATTTTTTTTGCCCTTTTCTTTTCAAAGAAACTTTTTATCAAATTCATACGAATATTTATTGCTGATTATCCTCTATAATTTTCCAATCGTAATAAGATGAGTAGTTTCTATACAAACTACATGAATTAATATCTGATTGAGAAAAGCCAAGATCAGAACACCTTAACTGTGGATTTAGTGTCATTGCATCAAGAACACTTCTCCTAATTGTCTGCGCCATCTTTAACGAACACCCATTATCTGTCTTGAACCTAATGTAATCATTTTGAATATTTTTATACCATAATTTTGCAACTTCGTACGAGTCATCGGCTTTTTGTTTTATTTCATTGTCTTTAGCCAATAAATCTTTTATTTTTATAATAAAATAATCATCCCAATAATCGTTATTTACAATAAAATTTAAAGTCTCTAGGCGAGCATCATAATACCCCTTAGAATAAATTGCTGTTTGTGCGAAAGCCGTATTCAAGCTTATCAAATTATCTTGCTCTATATATAGAACATAATTTCGCCGCGCTTTTTCCTGTAAGGCCTTGGTTTTAAGACTTATCTGATCGTGCATGGCAACCCAGTTATTGTACCAATACTTGAAAGCGGCTAATCCTTTTAAACTGGTTGATGACAATGCATCAGAAAATATTTTAGATATGTCTAGATATGATTTTGACAATATATTATATTCCGTATCGAACGCAATTACCGCATCACTAATTTTTTCGCATGATAGTTGGATGTGCGTTGAGTTTTTGGTACCATCCACCACGTTAATCACATTTATTCCTGATTTTAATTTTGGAATATAGTCTTTTGCTATATTAATAGGTATTGCCAGTTTAATTGTTTCGCCAATTTGAACACCTGAAACGCCCTTGCCGATTTTTTTAGTATTTACGCCAATAACTTGGCCGTATCTATTTACCAATGGTCCGCCACTGTTGCCGGGATGCATTTCTGCTGATGTTTCAAGATAATTTTCTATTCTTCTCGAAATTGTGCCCTCTTTAAAACTAACATCCCCCTCTAAACCAAATGGGTAACCCAAAGCGAATACTTCATCTCCTTGTTGGACATCGTCAGAGTTGCCCAATTCAATCGCAGAAACATTATCTGTGTTGATTTTTAACAAAGCTAAATCTATATTTTCGTCTCTTCCAACCACAACTCCAGAAAATGTTTTGCTGTTAAATAATTTAATTTGAACAGACGAGACGCCACTAATAACGTGGGCATTGGTTAAAATAAATCCGTCAACACTCAAAATCATTCCGCTACCAACACTGTTATTGGTTTCAACATAAACAATAGTAGGTTTGATTTTTCTTATTATTTCAGCGTTAGAAAGTTTTTGTGTGATTTTTGGTGATGAGATAACGAGCGGTGTTTGCGAGGGGCGAGATTTTAATGCCTCAACTTCTTTTCGTAAGGCTTCGATTTCTGCGCTTTGTCCGGTTATTGTTTTGTTTAACTCTTGAATTTGTTTTAGAGCTTCCTCTTGGCCTTTTTTGCTGGCTTCAATTGCTTTCGTTATGGCTTCTCTGGCTTCGTCGGGGACTTTAGATAAGACATCCGACAGAATTGTTTGGTGTTTTGATGTGTTTTCCGCGATTAAATTAAGCAAGTTTTCGACTTTTGTTTCATCTTTAACTTTTTTTGAGGCCTCGGCCGCGAGGGCGATGTTTTCTTCATAGCCGGAAATCGCGGTTTTAACCGCGTTTGAATTTTTATCTCCGGCAACCGCCTCTGCTTCGGCGAGATGCTTTTCGGCGTATTTAAGAGCTTTCTCCGCTTTTTTCTCGGGGTTGAAAGTAAAAAATAGATTTACTTTCTCAAAAGTCGTGACAAAGCCGTAGAAAAAACTGCCAGGCTTAATTCCGGCGTTTTCGGCAGCAGAAACAGAAAGAGGGGCTGTAAAAACAGCCGTCAAAAGTAAAAAGGAGGCAACAAAAACAAGCTTTTTCATTGGCTTAATTATAATACGCGATTTGTTGCTTTTTTTACAACTTTGAGCCGGCGGTCAGATTTGAACTGACGACCTGCTGTTTACAAAACAGCTGCTCTACCGCTGAGCTACGCCGGCGAATTTATAAATCTGAAATTCTGTGTTTCAAGTAAGCTCGGCCAAAACCTGTTTTAAATTGTTTTTCACGATCAATGGCATCTACCTTTTTTCTACAAGCTTCGTAATAAATCAATTCTAGCGGCCTACGATTTTTTGTTGCTTCTACTAACCCTTTTTGGTGTTCTTCAAATCTTCGTTTCAAATTCTCATAAAAACCAATATATAACTTACCGTCTTTTTTACTCTTCAAAACATAAGTATAGTAAAACATATTTTATAGAAAATTTACAAAACCGTTGCCCCCCGCCCGCATCGCTACGCGAAGCGTTGCAGGCGCGGTGCCGTTGAGCTAGGGTGGCAAATTATTTTAATATTTCGTCTGAAGCGCCGTTCCCGTTTTCTGGGTTCCCGTTTCTCTCTTTTATCCCGCGGATTTTGCTGGCCGTGCGGAAAAGCATGCTTTCGGTCTTCAAAACCCAGATTCTCGCCTCGCGCAAACGCTTCTCCAAAAAAGTGAGTGACCTTTCGCGCAAGTGCGAATGCCACGCCTCCGCGGCGTCATCCACGAGCCCATCCATAAACTCGGCAAAGTTGAAAGAAACGAACTCTTCGCGGTTGCGCCGGATAATCATTATTATCCCGCCGACGCTCAAAAGAAAAATTATTAAATAAAACAACATAATACTAATTTACACCTCGTACCTTGTAAATCGCGCGACCTCTATTTTTTCTCCAAAACGCCCGACGGCGCGCTTGATTAATTCTTCAATGCTCGCGCCAGGGTCTTTAACATATGGCTGCCCCATAAGCGACGGGACGTCCTCCGGAGCCACTCCAGCAATGTGCAAAGCCAAATCGTGCGCCAGGGCTTGGAACTCCGCGTTTCTGGCGACAAAATCCGTTTCGCACCGGAGCTCCAACAAAACCCCCACGCGCTTATTTACGTGGATGTAAGAATCAACAACGCCGGCGCCGGTTTTGCGCTCCGTTTTTTTCATGGCCAGCGCTTCGGAAGATTTTTGGAGCAGCGCCATTGCTTTGTCCGCGTCCCCTTCCGCGTCTTCCAACGCCTTTTTACAAAGCGCCACGGAGGCGCCGGTAAGCTCCCTTAGGCGCTTGACTGAATCCGCAGATATGTTCATGATTGTGCTGTTTGTTCTTTTTCTTTCTCTCGGGCTCCAGCCTCGTAAGCCGAGCCAAGGCGAGCCAAAACCAAGGCGATTGCGGCCGAAGAGTTGTCGTTTAACGGTATGAGGTAATTTACGCCCCTCGGGTCGCAATCAACATTGAGCAAAGCCGCAACCGGAATATTTTTTCTTTCGGCTTCCGCCAGAGCAGTTTTTTCCTCGCCCGGGTCAACGATTACCAGCGCCGCGGGGAGAGCCTTGAGCAGTCTTAGCCCTCCGAACATTCTAGCAAGTTTTCTGATTTCCAGCATCTTCATCATTCTTTCTTTCTTGGAATATTTCTCAAATTCGCCGGACGCTTCTTCCGCCTCAAGTTTTGCCAGATATCCCAGCCGGCCCTCAAAAATTTTGAAATTAGTCAATGTCCCGCCAAGCCATCTTTCAAAAACATAGGGCGATTTTGTTTTTTTACCAACACTTTCAATATGCGCCCTGGCCGGGGGTTTTGTGCCGACCCATAAAACCGCCGCGCCGGCCCTGCCAAGCGCCTTCAAAAATTCTTCCGCCTCCTTAATCCTTGACTCGGTTTTAACCAAATCAAAAACCTCCACGTTATTTCTGGTCCCAAAAACAAATTCGGACATCTTGGGATGGCGGCGCGATTTTGTGTATCCTATATGCGCGCCTGCGCCAAAAAGCGCCTCAATTTCGGTATTTTCCGTAATTTCCATAATACAATCAAGTGTATGCGAAAAACGTTGCAAGGGCAAGCGCGGCATGTTAAAATGATTTTTATGAAAACCGATATACATCCGAAATACCACAAAGCAAAAATAGAGTGCGCCTGCGGCGCGGTTTTTCCAGTCGGCTCCGCGAAAGAGAAAATATCCGTTGAAATCTGCTCAAGTTGCCACCCGTTCTACACCGGGAAGGAAAAATTGGTTGACGCGGCCGGCAGAGTGGAAAAATTCAGGGCGAGAGCGGCTAAAAGCGCGCCGAAAAAATCTAAAAAATAACGCATGAACCCCGAACTGCAAAAAAAACTTGGGGATGCCCTCAAGGAATACGATGCCTTGGAAATGGACGTCGCCGAGAGCTTTAAATGGCCCAGAAATAAAGTGGTGAAGTTCGGAGAGCTCTCAAAATTGAAAGTCATGGCTGACGAATACGAAAAAGCGGACGAGGCCGGCAAAAAAGATATTGAAGAACAACTGAAAGGCATGCTGGGTCCGGCGACCGGCGAAGACGGTGAAGAGAGGAACAAAGCCATTTTGGAAATACGCGCCGGCGTCGGCGGAGACGAGGCCGCGCTTTTCGCGTCTGACCTTTTTAACATGTATAAAAATTACGCCCAAAAACGGGGCTGGGGCTTTTCCGTTTTGGACGAGTCAAAAAATGATTTGGGCGGGTACAAAGAAGCGGTCGCCGAGATAAAAGGCAAGAACGTCTATGGCACCCTGCGCTACGAATCCGGCGTGCACAGAATCCAGCGCGTGCCGGCGACCGAAAAATCCGGCAGAATCCACACCTCAACCGCGTCCGTGGCCGTTTTGCCCGCGGCGGAAGAAAAAGAAATAGAAATAAAAGAGTCAGAATTGGAAGTTAGTTTTTCAAGAGCCGGCGGCCCGGGCGGGCAAAACGTGAACAAAGTGGAAACAGCAGTGCGCCTGCTTCATAAGCCGACTGGAATTATAATATCTTCACGAACGGAAAGGTCCCAGCAGGCAAACCGCGAGCGCGCTATGGAGATTTTGCGCGCCAAACTTTTGGATGAAAAATTGAGAAAAGAAGAGGAAGCGCTCCGTAAAGAAAGAAAAGAGCAAATCGGCACAGCCGAGAGAAGCGAAAAAATCCGCACCTACAATTTTCTGCAGGACCGCGTCACCGACCACCGCCTCAAAAAATCCTGGCACAACATCCAAAACATAATGTCCGGCAACATTGACCAGATTACAGAATCGTTCAGAAAATAATTTATCTCTGCGCTAGGCCCTGGAGCAAATCAATCTGCTCTTGATATTTTTTGGCGATTGCCATAACATCGTCGCCGTAGAAGCGATAGGCCTTTTTCTTCCAATTGGAACCGGCCAGATATTTCATCGCCGCGGTCCATTCGGCGTCGTAGTTGCCCGCGCGCGCGCCGTTGTCTTTTAACAGCAAAGCCGCGGCCATAAACGCGTCTTTGGGGTTCCATGGCGAGGACGGGTTGTTTCCGGTGCGCCTGGCGACAGCGTCTTTATAAAGCTGCCAGGTTGTCGGGATAAATTGCGCCGGGCCCATGGCGCCGCCGCAATACCCATACCAGGATTTTTTTGAAACCGGCGTCAGGTCTGGGTCCAAGCCGAGCTCCGAAGTTATTTGCAAAAATGCTTCCCTTTGTTTGGCGCACCTCGCGTGCGATAAATCTATTTTCCAATTTCCCTTGCCTACGTTCTGCCCCAGATTTGATTCTTCGGTAATCAGCCCCAAAAGAAACGCCGGCCGCACGCCCGTGGCTTTTTCCGCTAAATTGGCGTATTCCAAAGCTTTTTCAAACGGGATGGAAGGCGACCCAACCAAAAGGAAAAGCTGGCTTCGGATGCTTGCCGCGTTTTTTTGCTTGTCTTTGAGAATTTTCTGGTATTCTGATTCTTTTCCTTTAGTGTCTTTCAGCAGTTTTTGCTTTTCTTTTTCGTTTTTCTCTAAAACCTTTTTCTGGAGTTCCTGCAAGGCCCGCAACTCCAGCTCTTCCCCTCTCTGCTCTTCCAGTTCGTCCCTGGCTTTTTCTTCTTCTATTTTTAAATTGCTGAATTTCGCGAGCGCCTGCTGCAAAGACACCTGCAGATTGTCAATTGACTGCAATTCTCCGAAGAATTCCGACGCGTTGTCGTAAATCAGTGCGAGCTCCAAAGCGGAAAAATTGTCGTTTTGCCTGACTTTGCGCAAAAATTCCGTAAGCGACTGCCGGGACGCGTTTATCTCGGCAGCCAGCTCTTCAATATTTTTTGATTTTTGATTTATGTCCCCGATTAATTTTTGAATGTTTAAAGTTCTGGTTTTGATTTCCAGCTTAGCTTTGGATATTTCGGCGTTTAGTATATCTATCTCCCGCTTCAGCGAATTTGCTTCCGCCTGCTTGCCCCGGATAAGATTCTGATATTGGTCTATTTGCGCTTCGTATTCGCGGAGCTGCGCTTCCAGCTCCGTCCGGCGCGAATTAACCAGCGCCGGGTCAACCCCGTTAGAGGCAATGCCTCTAACGGGGTCAATCTGGGCGTTGGCAAAAGACACGGCCAGCGAAAAAACGCTTATTAAATTTATTAGATTACTCATTTTTTAGAGCGGCCTTGCTTTCCCCGCCCTCTTCGGCTTCGGCTTTGGGCTTTTTGCTCAAAACCTCAATGGACTCTAAAGGCGGCTCTTCCGCCACAGCGGTTTCAGCCGCTTTTAGCTCCTTCTCTGTCCTCGGGGCTTCAACCACGGCAACGGTTTCCGACTCGGCGTCCAATAAGGAAACGCCTGCCGGAATTTTTAAATCGCTTATTAAAATAGAATCTCCTATGGTTTTGATGGCGGATATGTAAACGGAAATTGAGTGAGGCAGGTTCTTCGGCAAGGCCTCAATTTTAAGCGAGTGCAGAACCTTAATCAAAATTCCACCGGCGTTCACGGCTTCCGACTCTCCGGAAAATTCCAAAGGCACGTCAACACGGATTTTCTTATGCATATCCACCGCGTAAAAATCCGCGTGGACGGGTTTGTCTTTCAAAGGATCAACTGCAACGTCGTGTATCAGTACGTTTCTTTTCTGCCCGCCTAAAACCAGCTCAATAACGGTGGACTCTCCAGCCGATTGCCAAAGCTTGTTGAAATCCGACTCTTTTACCGAGATCGGCTCCGCCGCCTTGCCACCGCTATAGACCACCGCGGGCAAAAAACCCTTGCTGCGCAAGGTTTTTACTTGTTTGCCTAAAATATCGCGCTTTTCCGCGATTATTGACTGCATAAAGCATATGCTACACCCGAATTGGCTATTTTACAAGATTAGGAGGTTCTTTGCCGGAAAGGGCCGCGATTATGTTTTCAGCCGCGAGTTCGGCCATTTTGGCGCGGGTTTCTTCGGTGGCCGAGGCAATGTGCGGAGTTAAAATTATATTTTCCAATTTTAAAAGCTCTGGTTCTATGGCGGGCTCGTTTTCAAAAACGTCCAAAGCCGCTCCTTTGATAATTCCGTTTTTCAAGGCCTCGGCGAGCGCTTTCTCGTCCACCACCGGGCCGCGGGAAGTATTAATTAAATAAGCGGTGGGTTTCATAAGCTTCAAGCGCTCGGCGTTTATCAGATGGCGTGTCTGGGATAAAAGTGGCACATGAATAGAAACAAAATCCGCTTCTTTCAAAACCTCTTCCGGGGTTGCGCGAAACTCCGCTCCAATCTCTTTTTCAAAATCCTCGTTTCGTTTGACGTCGTAATAAATCACGCGGGCGTCAAATCCTTTGGCCGCGTGATGCACCACGCGCGAGCCGATCCGCCCAAGCCCTAAAATTCCCACTACTTTTTGCGACAAGTCCGTGCCCAAGAGCATCATCGGCTCCCAGCCGTGGTATTTCCCGGCGCGCGCGAATCTGTCCCCTTCCGAAACCCGATGCGCTATCGCGAGCATCAAGGCAAAAGTATGCTCGGCGACAGTGTCAGTAAGAACTCCCGGGGTATTGGCGACCATAATCCCGGCTTTCTTTGCGGCCGCGACATCAACATTATCAAACCCCACGGCCATATTCGCAAAAATTTTCACTCCGGCAGCCGCTTCAAAAACCTCCGCGTCCAGCTTGTCCGTCAAAAGCGCCAAAACCGCATCCGGCTTAACTTGCTTAACTTGCTTAATCAACTCATCTTTAGTAAGAACCCTGTCTTCAGGATTTACTTCCACTTCATATCCGGCGTTCTGGAGTTTTTTAATCCCCGCCTCTAGAATCTTTCTGGTTACAAAAATCTTGGGCATATTTCACATTATACTCAAAAAAGGACGTAATGGCTATCCTCAAATTATTTTATTCAACTTTCAGCGATCGTTGAAAGTTATACCAATGAACTTGCCCGCGCTAATTCACACCCAATTTAAAATGCAACCGCAAATCGGCATCGTGACTCATATCAGAAACTTCCAAAAGACGAACATGGCTGCGGATTTCAAAAAACTCCATCAGAAAATCAATGGCGTCGCCGCATTCGTACGGAAAAACCCAAACGCTTTTTTGGAGCTCAAAAAACCCTAGTTTTTTGAGCTCCCATCTAAGAGCGTTTCTTGCTTTCTTTTTCTTCTCGGGAATATCAAATATTACAATCCGCCATTTCTTGTCCCACCTAGCCGGTACAGCTATTTTGATATTTTCGGGATTATATCTTAAGGCATGTAACTCTCCCAATTTTGTCAGAACAACCGTAACCGTTCCATCTTTTTCTTCTTTCAAATCCACGAGTCGCTTATATTTAAACTCCTTAATAATTCTTCGAAGCGTTGTCCGTCCTATTTCTTTCCAGGCCTTTGGCAAACTTTTCCAAATCCTGGCGTGCACGCGCGGCGAGGGAGAAAACCCCAAGGTTAAACCCGCCGCAAGGAGTAACACCACTCGTTGTTTTATCGGACTATACAGATACTTTGCCATTGGTTCAACTTTACGCGATCGCGAAAAGTTAGTCAACTAAATAACCAACTTCATCCTTGCCGACCTACATCCTGTTAGCCGAGCTGAACAATTCTATTTTTTCAACGGCTTTTTGTTTTATGGCTTCGACCACGGGCTCCAAAATTTTATACGGTGCGTATTCGGCTTCGCCTTTTTTGTGCAAAGATTTTTCAAGTTCCTCGCGAAATTCGGCGCGAAGTTCGGTGGAAATGTGGATGTTGGAAATCCCGGCCGAAATCGCGGTCTTGATATCCTCGTCCGGAATGCCCGAACCCGCGTGTAAAACGAGCGCCACTTCAGGCGAAACAACAGCGCGGATTTTTTTTATGCGTTCGACATCCAGCTTCGGTTCATCCAGAGTAATCCCGTGAACATTCCCGACTGCAATCGCCAATCTATCCACGCCGGTTTTTTTGACAAAATCCGCCGCCTCTTCGGGGTCAGTATAATCTTCCGGCCTTATCTCAATTTTTTTCTTTTCTATTTTTGACTCGCCGCGAAGATAGCCCAATTCTCCTTCCGCGGAAATTTCAGAAGATTTGTCGCGCGCATATTTTACCACCTCTGTAGTCCCGCGGACATTTTCTTCAAAAGAGAGGGCCGAGAGGTCAATGTGCACGGAGTCATATCCGGCGTCCATCGCTTGTTTGGCGGCCTCAACCGACTTAGTGTGGTCGGCGTTCAAAAAAATCGGAAGCCCGGAAGATTCGCGAAAGGCTTTAACCATTGAGACCGCCTCGGGAAGCCCGACAAAATTTCTCTCCCCTTCTGAAGTCCCCACCAAAACCGGGCTTTTGGTCTCGCGCGCGGCCTCGACCACGGCTTTCAAAATTTCCAAATTGGAAAAATTAAAATGTGGGACGGCCCATTTTTCGCTGGAAGCTTGAGCTAGAATTTCTTTAAGACTCATATCCTCTTTGGTTCGTAATCTTTCGGGGCCTTGGCGAGATATTCTTCAAGTTTTTCGCGCGTCAAAAGCCCTTCCCGCGCCCCGACATACTGCACCACCGACATGGAATTTACGGGCGCCCACAACAACGCCTCCGGAACGCTTTTACCCAAACATAAAGCCGCCACGAAAGTGGAAGAAAACGCATCGCCCGCGCCGGTTCTCTCGTAGGGCGGTTTGGGGTCGGGATAAGGCGGCATAAACCACGCTTCCTTCCCGTCTGAAGCGTAAGCGCCTTTTGGCCCATCGGTCACAACCACAATTTTGGGGCCTAATTTGTGAAGCCAGTCCATAAGTTTTTTTATGTCTTCTTCCGAAGTCCCTAAAATTCTCTGCGCTTCCTCTCTATTGCAGATAAAAACATCGGAGCGCCGATAAATCCCGGCGAGCTTTTCTTTCCCCATTTTCATCTGAAAAGTGCCGGGCTGGAAGGCAAACTTGATTTGGGAATGTATATTTAAATAATTTTCGATATCTTTGTGAAATTCTTCCGAATTGCCGGCAAGAGAAGAGCAATAAACCCACTTGGGCTCATTGATATCCGGCAGTTCATAAGGAAAACTTTCGTGCTTTATCAGAATCGTCCGGTCGTCTTCATACCACAAAACATAATGGTAGTTGGTCTTAATGCCTTTGTGAACTTTTATAAAATTCGTCGCCACCTTCTCTTTTTTGAGTGCGTCAAGACACTCTTTGCCGAAGTAATCGTCTCCGATATTTGAAACCAAAGCGCTTTTGAGTCCCAA
The DNA here is from genome assembly GCA_001778495.1 of Candidatus Giovannonibacteria bacterium RIFCSPHIGHO2_01_FULL_45_24. Classification (GTDB taxonomy): domain Bacteria; phylum Patescibacteriota; class Minisyncoccia; order UBA11713; family 2-01-FULL-45-33; genus MFHE01. The sequence continues at coordinate 3,914 of MFHE01000006.1, read as the reverse complement.
TCGCGAGGCCGCCACCGCGGCGTTGGCGCTGTTCCCCACCGCCGGCACGACGTAGACCTCGTCATAGGGAATTTTGTCGGCAAAGCGCAGGCAAAGCTCCCGCGCTCCCTTGTCTATGTCCAGATGCGCCGCCCCTCCTTCTTTAAGGTCAATGAAGGCGTCCGTTACCGTATCACCGATGGCGATGAAATCATATTCGCGAAATTTCTCCATTGTTTAATTATACCCAACCCGCGCCGGTCTTCCAGCGCGGGTTGGGGTTATTTTTTAAAGTATTACAGGCCACCACCGCTCGGAGCCGCCACAATACTAATTTCAGGGAACAATACTAAACGGCGCGTCGCTGCGGTCAAAATCGCTTGGCTTGGAAGCATCCGCTATCGTGATCTGATATTGCCCCGGCGGAACGTTCTTGGGAATCGTCCACTCAAAAAGCCCGTCGTTGTCGGTATTGCTGTTGATGATGAGAGTATAAGAAGGGTTCTCAAGAGAAATGCTCACCTTCTTTGATTTGCTGGTTGAGGTCCACTTGATTTTGTGAGTGCTTTTCTGCTTCCAGCTTTCGCCTCCGTTGGGAGATGTCACATTAAAAGAAGATTGTTGAGTTGGTTGCGAAGCAACCGTCACCGTAACACCGTCCGACCTAGAACCCCCGGATCCGGTGCACGTTAAACTAAATCTATTTGTGCCACCATTGGTCAATGGAGCGATGGTTTGGGAGCCGCTTATGGCTTTCGCACCCGACCAAGAAGAATGTCCTTCCCCGTTGCAAGAGGTAGCGTTGCTGGAAGTCCAGGAAAGAGCGAGAGAGGTATTATATGGAATAGTTATCGGACCGTCCGAACCGTTGCCCTTAAGATCAACGCTGGGCAGTGGTACGGACGTTACCGTAACGCTGTCGGAAGCCGAGGCCTGGCTTGTTTTACAAGTTAATCCAAACCGCACCGTTCCGCTGAATGGGCCGATATTCTGGGAGCCGCTCGCCGGCTTGGCGCCGGACCAAAGAGCGGGCACTTCAGGCGATGCCGCGCAAGAATCGCTGTTGCTGGAGGTCCAGGAAATACCAAGATGAGAGCCCTGCTGGATAGTTATGTCGCCGTCCTGGTCGTTGGCTTTTATGTCAACGCTGGGGCGGGGCCTGACTATCGTGGTAAATTGCTTGGAGGACTGTTTCTGGCCGTCACTCAAAGTAATGGTGTAGGCATAGCTTCCCGGAGTGGCAAAAGAGCCTTTGAGTTCGGCGCTACCCATGTTAGTTGCGCTTTTTTGGAGCGTGAAATTTGGGGGGAGCGGACCGGGCGAACCGGCATCGAGGCGCCATGTATAATCCGGAGGATATCCGCCGCTCCCACGGAGAGTAAAATTGTAGCTTCCGCCCACGGTATATGGGCCGGATAAGTTGGGGGAAGAAATTTGGGGCGTGCCCGCTCCTACGCCCACGAAAAATTGAAAAACGATATCGGCTACTCCGTCGCTCTTGCAATCCCAGGCAGCTGCGCCGATACGATATATTTGCTCCGCCCGCCAGCTGTGCGAAGCGTTGAATGTCCAGCCCTTTTGGTTTTGCCCGGGATTGAGGCAAAGTTCAGATTCGCTTGCAACTTCTCTCTCGCCGTCCCAGTAGGTCACAGAGTCGTCCCCCCATTCAACAAACCATGCCAAATCGTCGTTATCCGCATCGCTTGCGGTAAAAGTAAATGAAGCGCTTTCCTCGGCAGGGGTCTTGCCGGAAGGAAGTACGGGCTGGCTTATGACCGGTTTGGCGTTTCCTTCCGCCAAGCCAAAACTAAATTTCCCGGAACGGTTCGCCACAAACAAAACGCCGGCCGTAATGCCGGCAACTAACCCTAAAACAAGCCAGGCGTGCCAGGCCTTGATGTGAGTCCTGCCGATGACCAAAAATTCCTTTTGAAATGCCTTAAGGCCCTTTTGGGCTAATTCTTCTTTGTGATTTTCCATGATTTTAGATTAGCATATAACACACATTCTCAAAGAGTTTTATCCACAGGGTGCAGGAGTTTTAAAATTTTGATGGGCGATTTTCTTTGAAAAATTCCCAAATCTGGTCAGCCGAAATATCATATGACACTGGATAGATGCCAAGCAATTTTGACTCAAAACCGCTCGGCCAGGCATGACCCATTCCTCCCACTTTCACAAACACTACCTCTGCACCTTCTTTGCAATTAGAGTACGTAGTATAAGAAACCTTCTCGTTTAATTTGGATTTTTTGGGATCAGCCGCGCATCCGTTGATTGATAGCCACCTATTTACCACCTGGTCAGGGGCCATACGCGTGTAGCCCACGTTGCGGCAAAACGAATTGGACGGCTCGCCGCCGTTATAAGGATTGCAAGTATCGGCCGTGCCGTGGATGTCCATTACCGGAATCGACCGCGAGGGGCTGCAGCTAGATTCTATCCCCGCCGGCGCCACCGTGGCAATTGCCGCGATTTTATCCGCCAGCTCACAGCCAAGACGATTAACCATCAATCCACCGTTTGAAATTCCTGTGGCGTAGATGCGTTTACTGTCCACATTAAAATTCTTTTTGATATCACTGATCATGGCAGATATAAAGCCAACGTCATCGGCATTGCCGCAACATTCTCCCATATCCCATTTCCCGCCGTTCCAGCTGGCGCGCAGTTCGCCAAATTTCACCTCGCCTGTCCCTTCCGGAATAACCAAGATAAAACCGAATTTATCTGCAGTTTTGTCCATCTTGTCCAAATACGCGGACCTCGCATTGCCTCCGCCGCCATGAACGTAAATCACTGCCGATGCCGGGGACCTGCTATCGTATTGCGGTGGCACGTGAACTTTGTAGGTTCGTGTTAGCCCGTCATGCTCCAAGGAAAATTCGTAATCGCCAGGGCCAAGAGTTGATGGAGACAATACCTCACCAGAAATTGCATGCTTCTTGAAAAATTCCCAAATGACTTCATTGGCATTGATGTCTTGGCTTGTTTTTCCTATAACCTTTTCGCCAAAATACTGGAATCCTTGCGGCCAGGTATGCCCGCCGCCATTGACTCTGTAGTGCGCTACCCCGGCTTTGCATCCTTGATAAGTAAACATGGTCACTGTAGTGCCGTCAGCTGTATCGGTATCCGGCAAATTCTCAATCTGAATAGGCGCTCCTTTGGCGCATCCGTTTATTGAGCCCCATTTGGCGATGGTGTCCGTAATTGAATACATTATTCCTCTGTCCTCCATGAGCGGAGACGCGGATTCGCCACCCTGATAAGGCCATAATGGATCTTCCGTGCCGTGGATTTGAAGCATTGGGATCGGCCGTTTCGGCGCGCAAGACGCAACGGCAGGAAATTGATAGCCGCCGCCCACCGGAGCAATCGCCGCAATTCTGTCTGAAAGTTCGCACGCCAATCGATAACTCATCGCGCCTCCGTTAGAGATACCTGTTGCATATACCCGCGAAGAGTCAACATTAACTGCTTTTTCAAGATCATCAAGAAGGGTTCTGAAATAGCCGACATCGTCTATATTCTCCTCGCAGGCCTTGGCGCTTATACAGGCGTACCCGTCTTTGCCCCCTCCCGCATTCCAGCCCCGAACATTTTTTAGACGAAAGCCGGTTCCGTTTGGATAAACAACAATAAATCCTTCTCGGTCAGCTAATTTGTCAAGGCACTTTGAATTGCTAACATCGCCATTAGGGCAGGTTAATTTTTTCTGCGCCTCGCTATTACCCCCTCCGCCATGAATAGCCAAAACAACTGGAGTGAACTTGGAGCCATCATAACCTGTAGGGACATGCAGGTCATAGGGACGGTCTTTCCAGCCCGGGACTTCTCTGGTGTAGTCGCCCGGCCCCAGAATAAACGTTGATGGCGTTGGGGTTGTGGTCTGGGATGCTTCTTGCGACGGCGACCCCTTGCGCGCTTTTCTG
>MFHE01000005.1 GCA_001778495.1 Candidatus Giovannonibacteria bacterium RIFCSPHIGHO2_01_FULL_45_24 | reverse complement strand
TCCATAATCTCCCGAGGCCGAGCGGCAGGATTTACTTTAAAACTCCCGACGGAGGACCGGCATCTTTATTCCAAAACGCATTTTCTTTCGGAGCTCGCGGTTTCTTTAGGCGGCTACGCGGCGGAATTGGTTTCTTTCGGCGAGCTTACCACTGGCGCTTCGGACGACCTTAAAAAAGCCACGGATTTGGCGCGCGCCTTGGTCACAAAATACGGCATGTCTGAAAAAGTGGGCCCATTGGCTTTCGGCGGTCGGGAGGATTACGTTTTTTTGGGCAAGGATTTTTCAGCTGAAAGGGATTTTTCCGAAACCTTGGCGACTTTGATAGACGGCGAGGTTTCGCGTTTTATGAAAAACGCTTTAAAGCGCGCCAAAGACATTTTAACCCGCCACAAAAAATCTTTGGACGCTTTGGCGCAGAAATTAATTAAAGAGGAAACCGTGGAGAGGGACGAGTTCGCCAAATTCATCCGCGCCCACGGAGTGGCTTAGTTTTTCCGCGTGTGTAGCTCAACGGTAGAGCACGGAGCTTATACCTCCGCGGTTCCAGGTTCGAATCCTGGCACACGCATAAAATATGTTTGATTTTGTATGTTGTTGAAGTGTTGTATGATAAAATTGCGAAAACTCTTGAGGTTAGCGTTGATGAACTAATTGGATAAAAATATGTGGTGGATAATTTTATTTACAATCATAGGTCTATATATACTTTTTCGCCTTTTCACTTTTATGTTTGGAAATTGGCGGGCAACCTTGAATCGTGTAATAACTCAATATGTCGCGTGGAAGCAGATGGAGCCTGAATATTCCGATGAGCAAGTTTTTATGGCTCTACTAGATCATCGCTATCCAGAGCGAACAGGGTTTATGCGAAAAATGCATGAGCGAAAAGATAAAATTAAAGAAAGTATCAGAGTAGAGATTGAGAGCGAAATGAGCGTAATTGATAAATACAGTTTGCCAATCCTCATTTACACTTGCCTTTTAATAGAGGAAAATAATTATCTCAATTCTCAAAAAAGCGTGGAGGAATTTTTACAGCCAATTATAGGCGAAGTCAAAAGGCAGGGATTTAAGAAATATTGCTAAACAACATATAAAAATAAATGCACCAGAATTTATAGAATTTCAAACAAAATGCGTTCGAGCGGAGTTGTATAATTCCACTATCCACACGCTATAGTAAGTTTTAGTTAATAAAGTTATAATCAATCTATAATGCACAGGGACTCTTTTTTTAGATTTTACGCCAATTTGCCTATCGGTATTCGCCGCGAGGTTGTTTTAGAGTTGCCGGAACGAGGCACGATAACTTGGGAAGTCGCCTACAAAGAAATAAAAGAAAACACTGAACTTGGGAAAATAATTTTACAAAAACTCGTTGAGTTGAGATTTATTCCTTTAGAAGATAAACAAAAATAATCATGGAAGAAAAACACGGCACTCAAATTATTTCTGGGGATATAATAAACCTCGTGATAGCAAGGTTAGAAACCATTCCCCCGAATGTCGAAATGTCTGTAGGAAACGAGGGCAGTTTTTCTATTGGTGAGCTAATAGAAAGAGTCAAAAAACAAGATGACATCGGCAAGAAAATGATAGAGATGCAACTGGCTTATTTGCGATCGCTTGGTAAATTACCTACTCAAGATTTACAAAATGCTCCTGCTGATAACTAGACCACGACACGATAGAGCAACGCATTACCTGTTCTATTGGGCAGGTCTTTTAATTGATGAAGCAAAAAAGAGGGGTGTCAGGGTAATAGATTTAGGTAGGGACAAAGCTAGCAGGAAGAAATTGCATAGCTACTTGGATAAACAACCAATTGATATTGTTATATTGAACGGACACGGAAACCAAGAAGCAGTCGCTGGTCAAGACAATAAAATCATTCTTTCTGCTGGAAACGGAACTAACCTTTTGAATGGTAAAGTAATATTTGTGAGAGCGTGCGATGCAGGTGCTGTATTGGGTAAAGAAATAATGAAAAACGGCGCAAGGGGTTTTATCGGCTACCTTCAGCCATTTATGTTTCTGATAGACAAAGATTCTCTCAACAAGCCGCTTGAAGATAAATTGGCCGCTCCAATTCTTGGGTGTTCAAATCAAGTCGGCCTATCTTTAATCAAAGGAAGGTCCGTAGTGGAAGCTCAAAAAGATAGTTGGGATAAATACACGGAAACGATTGATAAATATTCATCAAGCGAAGCAATCAATTCTTTTTTGTTGCCGATCTTGCTTTGGAATATGACAAATCAGGTTTGCTATCAATAGTAAATAAAGATTTAGCGAAAACTCAAAAACCCTCCGATGGGTGTATGAAAATTGGAGGGTTTGTGCGTTTGTTTTTTGCCTTGAAGGATGCTTAAGCCGACAGGCCAGTTATCCCCTTAGGCGAGAGAGATGCGAATCTCACCTGGTAAAGTGTCCGGTTAGACGCTTTTTATTTTGCGGTTCGTATTAAATTGTTAATTTGTAGGCCTTCATTGTATATAACCCCCAGCGGGCGAAAAGGTGTCAGGGTTTAAGCTCCGGCAGGGCGGCGAGTTTTTTCCGCGCGCGGGACAAAACCAGTTTTACGGCGTTTGCGCTTTTTTGGGTGATTTCCGCAATTTCTTTCACCGAGCGCCCTTCGCGGTATTTGAGGAGCATGATATTTTTTTCCGTTTCGGGTAATTTTTCTATGGCTCGCCAAAGAAGTTCGGCCGCTTCCCCTTTTTTAAATTTGTCCATGGCGCTTTCTTCGGCGATATTTCCCAGCTCTTCCAAAGAAACGGTTTTCGGTTTTTTGTAATATTTTACGAGCGTGTTGTGAGCGATGGCGAGAAGATAAGAAAAATAGGAATAGGCGCGCAGACGGAATTTCGGGAGTTTTTGGAACGCTTTTATAAAAGTTTCCTGCGCCAGATCCTCGGCTACTTCTTTTATCCGCCCGGCGCGGTACCAGAAATAATTATAGACGCGCTTGCCGTATTTTTTGTAAAGCGCCTCATAAGCCTCGGGGCTCTCCTGGGCCTTTTTTACCAGAATCTCGTCCTCTTTTTCCCTTATTTTCTCCATAGCGCTTGTACTTATAATACTCCTTTTATTTTGATATGGTTATATAAATGACGGACAAAAAATATCTGAAAATAGCGTTCTCGCCGGAATTGCGGGGAAAGGACAGATTGATTTATAGGGCGCTGGAAATCTTTCCGGGGGCTTTGGCTTGGGGGACGCTTTCGGGGATGTTTTTGGCTTCTTATTTTATTCCGGTCTACGCCGCCTTTTTTATAATTATTTTTGATCTTTACTGGCTCATAAAAACCGTTTTTTTGTCGCTGCATCTGCGGGCAAACGCCAGGAGAATGAAAATACACCTTGATACGGATTGGGCGGAACGGCTCACCCGCTTTCACTGGGAACATCTTTGGCATTTGGTTATTTTCCCGATGGCCAACGAATCCCGCGAAGTTGTAAAAAGCTCGGTTGAGGCAATTTTAAAAAGCGCTTGGCCAAAAGAGAGGATGATAGTCGCGCTCTCTTATGAGGAGCGGTATGGCGAGCACGGCAGGGCAGTGGCGGAGAAAATTTTGGCGGATTTCGGCCCTGCACTGCCCAATATTTTCTCAACCATGCATCCTACGGGCTTGGAGGGCGAGATCCCTGGGAAAGGCGGCAACGAAACTTGGGCGGCGAGGGAGGCAAAAAAGATTTTTATAGACCCGCGAAGAATTCCTTACGAAAATATAATCGTATCTTCTTTTGACGTAGACACGCAGATTTACCCGCGGTATTTTGAGTGCCTTGCCTGGCATTTTCTTACCGCAAAAAATCCGGTAAGGGCTTCCTATCAGCCCGTTCCGGTTTTCAATAATAACATTTGGAGCGCGCCGGCGTTATCCCGCGTGGTGGCGACCTCCGGCACTTTCTGGCAGATGATGCAGCAGGAGCGTCCGGAGCGGCTGACTACTTTTTCTTCGCATTCCATGAGCTTTAAAGCTTTGGCTGATTTGGATTTTTGGCAGACAAATATCGTATCCGAAGATTCGCGGATTTTTTGGAATTCGCTTCTTTTCTATGACGGTCAATACGAATCCATCCCGCTTTCTTATCCCGTTTCCATGGACGCGAATTTGGCGCCGACTTTTTGGCGCACCGTAAAAAATGTTTATCGCCAGCAGAGGCGCTGGGCGTGGGGCGTGGAAAATTTTCCTTACACGGTTTTCGGATTTTTAAAAAATAAAAAAATTCCTCTCCGCACTAAGCTTTACTATACATTTAATATGATTGAGGGATACTGGTCCTGGTCTACCAACGCGCTTTTGCTTTTCGCTCTGGGGTGGCTCCCGGTGCTTTTGGGGGGAAGAGAATTTAATACAATGGTTTTGGCTTACAATCTCCCGACAATCACGCGCACAATTATGACTTTCGCGATGGTTGGGCTTGTCGCCTCCGCCATAATTTCAATGCAGCTTCTCCCTCCGCGCCCGCCGCATTACGGCAGATTGCGCACAGCATCAATGGTTCTTCAATGGATTTTGGTGCCGTTTACAATAATCGCCTTCGGCGCGATTCCCGCGCTGGACGCGCAGACGCGGCTTATGCTCGGAAAATACATGGGATTTTGGATTACGCCGAAACATAGGAAATAAAAAAACCGAGACGCTTTTCAATCTCGGCTGTCGGTATATTTCAGAAGCGCTAATCAAGAAACCGTCATCAGCCCAGGCTGCGCATTTTTTCTTCCTCGTTTTCGTAACAACGCTTGGCAAGTGCCTTGAGAACCTCCGGGCTGAAGTGCTCTTTCTTACTTAAGATTAGATTAGCCTCAAATGCTTCGCGATGGATTATCCGCGTGTCGTCTTCTGTCAGCACCCAAATTTGAGGGGCGAGACGGAGATCTCGGGACTTATTTAGGATTGCGTCCAGCGTTGTTCGGCCGAAATCCTCCCAACTCATAATGACTAAGCGGTAGGCGTAGATTTTATTCAAGATGCCCCCGACTTCTGAAGGTTTTTCGCCCTCCTCGACGAAAATTCCCTCCGCTCTATCCTCGATTAGTCCCCGCATCAAGTTGCGGAGCCCCACATTTTTTTCAAGCAACAAAATTGACATGGCGCACCTCCTTCTGTTTAAAAGTCTATCACATTATTGTGGTTTTGTCATTTATTCAAAATGCAAATGCTCCAATTGGAGCATTTCTTATTTTACTGCTATTAGCTAATGAGATAGTCGACACTTTTGAACGATCGTGATAAAATGTCGCATATATGCGAAGAGTCATAACTTATGAACCAAAGCCGGTAATGTTTCTTTAGATATTTTATTTGGCAGCAAAGTTGTGGATACAAAACTTAGAAAGGCAACAGAACGATTGAGAAAACGCAATCTAATCTTTGGAGAACGCCGAGGCAAGCGGATTATTTTTGAGCTAACCGACGAAGGTAAAGCGGATAATAATTTTTGATGTGCCTGAAAAAATGAGAGGGAAGAGGGATCTGCTGCGCAAAGAGCTTGCTGCTTTTGGATTTATGCAATTGCAAAAAAGCGTTTGGGCTTATCCGTATAAGTTGCCGGAAGAGTTTATTGATTTATGGAAAAACGCTGGCATTTTATCTTACTGCGTTATCATAGAAGCTAAAAGTGTCGTATTCGGTTATAATGCGTCGTGGTTACTTTTTATTTTATTCAAAATGTAACGGCTCTTTTTGCAGGATTTTGACTTTTTCATTGAGCAATGGATACTTTAAAAGCAATGCTGATTCAATTATGGCGCGCGCTTCAAGACGGGCGGCTTCCACCATTTTTAAATTGCGCAAGGCCTCCATGCCGATGTCGGAGATGCCCCATTGATGATGCCCTGTAAGCTCGCCGGCTCCGCGGAATTCCAAGTCGTATTCTGCGAGCTCAAATCCGGTTTTGGCGGTGGTAAGCGCCTTGAGGCGCCTGAAAATACCGGCCGAATAACTCCCAGCCAAAATAAAGCAGTAGGATTTTTTCTCGCTCCGGCCGACACGGCCTCTGAATTGATGCAACTGTGCCAAACCGAACCTCTCCGCGCCTTCAATGAGCATTATTGTGGCGTTTGGCACGTCCACTCCCACTTCAACCACCGAAGTGGAAACCAAAACATGCGTTTTCCCTTCCCTGAACCGGCGCATGGTTTCCTCTTTTTCTTTCGGAGTCAGCTTGCCGTGCATAATACCAATGTTGAATTCCGGAAAAATTTTCTCTTTTAATTTTTTATGCTCTTCTTTTACGGATTTCATCTCGGCTCTTAGGAAGTCCGACTTCCAGGGGAAGTCCGACTTCCAGTTTTTCGGCTCTATTCTTGGGCAAATCACAAACGCCTGGTCGCCCTCGGCTAATCTGCCCTTTATAAATTCGTAGGCTAGATTTCTTTCTTTGGGCGGGACGATTTTTGTCTCAATCGGCTTTCTGCCCTCTGGCATCTCGTCAATTAAAGAAACGTCCAAGTCGGCGTAGATTGTAAGCGCGAGCGTGCGGGGGATGGGAGTCGCGGTCATAGTAAGAAAATGCGGCGATTTTTCCGTTTTTTTCAAAAGGCGTGAGCGTTGCAGAACGCCGAATCTGTGCTGTTCGTCAACCATGGCGAGGCCAAGTTTTTTCCCGCCATAGGCGGATCCGCCTTTGGCGGAGAAAACAACCTTTTTTTCTATTAAAGCGTGCGTTCCTATTAGTATGTCGATTTCGCCTTCGCGAACCCATTTCAAAAGCTGGCTTTTGGAAATATGCGTTGGGAGTTTTGGATTAATCTTTGACGGGAATTTTTCGGAGATGGAGGAAGTCAAAAGCCCGATTTTTATTCCCATCCCCGCGAGCAATTTATAAAATGTCTCAAAATGCTGCCTTGCCAAAATCTCCGTCGGGGCCATATAAGTCGCCTGCATGCCGTTTTTGGCGACAATGTAGGCAGCACAGCCGGCGACGGCGGTTTTACCGGAGCCCACGTCTCCTTCCAAAAGGCGGTTCATCGGGTGGCCGGATTTTAAGTCCTTTAAAACTTCCTCAACCGCCCTTTTTTGCGCTCCTGTGAGTCCAAAAGGCAATAGTTTAATGAATTCGTCTTTTAGCGCTTCAATACTTGATAGTTTTATGCCCGAAGTTTTTTTGATTTCTTCTTTTTGGGACATTCTTAAAAGCTGCATCAAAAAGACTTCTTCAAACGCGAAGCGTTTTTTGGCGGCCGAGGCGTGGTCCTCCGTTTTCGGAAAATGCGCCCAGCGGAGCGCTTTTACGAGCTCCGGCAGATGGTATTTTTTTATTATTTCTTCCGGCAGAAATTCCGGAATTTGGATTTGAAGCAAAATTCTTGAAATCGCTTTTGATATCCAAAGCGAAGAGATGCCGGACGTTGAAGAATAAAGTGGCTGGAGTTTTGCGGCATCTTCGCGTGAAAAAGCCGGTATCACGCTACAAGGAACGATATCATAAAGTGGGTTGGCGATATATTTTTCCCGCCCGCGCATCGCGACTTTGCCAGAAAAAATGGCGCAACTCCCTTCCGGGAGCATTTTGGCGATATAGGGTTGGCGGAACCAAACGAGCTTAATCCGCCCGGTCGGGTCTTCAACCGTAGCGTAGGCGATGTTCAGTTTTTTCTTCCAGGTTTTCTCAAAGTCAATTTTTTTGACGCGCCCCCAGATTCGGACTTTTTCGCCCTCAAAAACTTCCCCGATTCTTTTTAAATCCGCAGGATTTTCATAGCGGTAGGGGAAATGGTACAAAATGTCGCGAACCGTCTTGAGCCCTAAATTTTTCAGCGCCGCTTTCTGCCTCGGCGCCAGTTGCTTAAAAACTTCTTCAAGTTTAGTATCCGGAGTCATAAATACTTTTTGGACGCCCTAATGACTACGTCCCCACGAGGAATCGAACCTCGATCTTGGGTTCCGCAAACCCACACTCTATCCGTTGAGCTATGGGGACAAACACTATTAAAATCTAGCCAAATGAGAGAGATTGTCAATCAAAGATTCTTCCTGCTCCACTTCAGGCAGAAATTTTATTACAATCTCGCGGACTTTTTGGGGCTCCATTTTGCCCAAAGGGACTTTGATGAACGGAACGAACATCTTCTTGGATTCCAAAGACAAGTCCCTGTGGAGCGGGGGATTATAAAAAATCCAAAATGACTTGAGCGTCTGCCAGGGGTAGAGAGTTTTTTCCACAATCACTCCGCGCTCGGCGAGCGAGAATTTGAGCGTCCGCGGCGGACGGACGGCGTAGAGCACTACAGTAAACCAACCCACTAAAACCAAAACGCCGAAAAGAAAAGAGCCTTGATAGATAGCAAGCACCAGCAAAACCAGCGCCGCAAGCCCCACCCACCAATACCAGTCATTGCCTTTTTCGTGGTGGAAATACTCGTTCGCCTCCCAGCTCATAAGCACCTTGCCGATTTGGTCTTCTTTGGGGTCCATAGAGTTATTGTAGCAAATTTAAAGATTTTATGCTAAATTACAAAAGTTGAGGAAGCGTGGCTGAGCGGTCTAAAGCAGCGCACTGCTAATGCGTTAGGGGCCAAAAGCCCCTCGG
>MFHE01000004.1 GCA_001778495.1 Candidatus Giovannonibacteria bacterium RIFCSPHIGHO2_01_FULL_45_24 | reverse complement strand
CGCCTCCCCAATTGTCAAGGTTCAACCTTGACAATTGGGACCTTGAAAAAAGTCACGCAAAATTACCATATTATCGCTTTGCGGGCTTTTTTAAAGTACCTGGCGAAAAGGGAAATCGAAAGTGTTTCGGCGGAAAAAATAGAGTTGGGAAAACAAGAAGGGAGACAGGTAGAGTTTTTAGAAGCAAAAGAGGTGGAACGGCTTTTAAATTCTCCGGAAGGCACTGGCCTGGCTGATTTGCGCGATAAAGCCATTTTAGAAACTCTTTTCAGCACCGGTTTGCGAGTAGCCGAGTTGTGCTCCTTAGATCGGGACAAAATAGACCTTGGCAGGGGAGAGGTGCCGGTCAGAGGCAAGGGCTCAAAAATACGCTTAGTCTTTTTTTCCGATCAGGCCAAAAAACATGTCGAAAATTACCTCAAAGAGCGCTCCGATGCCGACCCCGCTCTTTTTATCCGTATCCCGCCCAAAGAAGCTTTTGCCAAATATGAAAATCTGCGTTTAACTCCTCGCAGTATTCAGCGCATTATCCGAAAACACGCCATTAAAGCGGGGATTGTCGGTAAAAATGTTTCGCCGCACACTCTTAGACATTCACTCGCCACTGACTTACTCCAAAACGGCGCCGATATCCGCTCCGTCCAGGCCATTCTCGGCCACTCCTCCATCACCACCACCCAAATCTACACCCATGTGACAGATAAGGGATTGCGTGAGGTTCACGACAAATATCATAACAAGAAATAAAGAGGCCTGCCCCGTACCAAACCCGCCCCCGTTTTGGCGGTCAGCGGATCAGTTTGGTATGGGGTGCATCAGAAGTTTCATAAGAAAATAATCTTTTTGAGTTTCATTTGACTTTAATTTTGGTTTTGATATACTTAGAGCAAGATGGTAAGCCCGCTATTATGAACGAGTTCGTTCGTGGCTCCGTGGCTCCGAAGAGCTCCCGGTTTGGGGGCTTTTCTCTTTTTAAATATATCTGCTAATATTTTTCTGTGGGCCAGAAGGGCCGAGTCCGAGCGATACTCGGGAGTGGGCTTACCATCTCGCTCTAGGGGTTTGACTCCCCCTCGATCCACACCAAAAAACCGCGAGACGCGGTTTTTTGGTGCAAATCCCGTCGAGGTCCACTAATTTAATTCTATCAAATCTTTCCCACTAAATCCAAGCCCGGTTTGAGAGTTTCTTCTCCCTCTTCCCAGCTGGCTGGGCAAACTTGGTCGCCATGTTTAGCCACAAATTGAGCGGCTTTTATTTTACGAATCAATTCTTTGACGCTTCGTCCAATGCTGTTGTCATGCACTTCGTAAGCTTTTAAAACCCCATCCGAATCGATAATAAATGTGCCTCGCCAAGCCAAACCTTCTTTCTCGATATAAACACCGAATTGCCGAGCCAAATTTCCGGTTGGGTCCGCCAGCATAGGAAACTGAATTTTTTTGATTGTTTCCGACTGGTCATGCCAGGCTTTGTGCGCATAAACCGTATCGGTGCTAACACTCATCACTTCCACTCCCATTTTTTTAAATTCTTCGTAATGGTCGGCTAGTTCCTCCAGTTCGGTCGGACAGACAAAAGTAAAGTCCGCCGGATAAAAGAAAATTACCAGCCACTTTCCTCGATAATCTTTCGATTTTATTAACTTAGTTTCGTCTTGATGGTAAGCTTCGACCTCAAAATCAGCTATTTTTTCGTTAATATTCATGAGTTTATTTAAGCATAACAAAGAAAAATGTACAAAACAAAAAGAGGCTAGGCCTCTTCATTTCGTGTTGAAAACGATCCGCAAACCGGCTCGAAGTCCATTTTTGTACCACGGGTAATTGGTACTGGCATGCAATTCCGACCCCGGAGAGCCGCCTATCAACAACTGCAGCCGTCCTTCTTTTTGGTTTTTGGCGAACAACTCCAGTCGTATTGAAAAGTCGCTGAAACCCTGGCGGCCCATTTCGTGCTGAACGGCCGAGACCATTCTTTTTTCTCTTCCTTTCCACAACTCTTCTTCAATCGCCAGATAAATCGGCCGATCGTAAAAAGAAGGCCCTCCGCGAAATCCCCGCAGGTTAACCGGCTGGATCCGCACGACCATCAGCGGATTTAACGGCATAGACGGTTCCCACTTTATTTCTCCAAAGATAACGTTAAGATCTCCGGCTTCAATCGAAGGAACAGGCTTGCCCATTCCTATCTCTCTTCCAACCAGTTCAGTAAGGTCTTGAGTAAGATGGGATGAGTTATGCGACCAGCCTCCGCCCAAATGAAAACTATTCAAAACGGAAAACTGATAGCGGCTTTCCAGCAGATAACTGGTGCCGATCACATTGACCCGGTCCCGAATAATCGCTCCGCCTACCGTTAAGATCTCACTCTTAAAAAATACGGTTTGCCTTCCCCGACGGAAAACCACTGTTTCAAAACCAATCCGCCCTTCCCAGGAGAAGAAAGGCTGGAAAATATCCCGCTCGAAGCGTTTGCTGAAATCGCCGTGTAAACGCGCTTCCGAAAGCGCCCCTTGGGACTGGCCGCTGGAACCGGACTGAGCATAAAGCCAGCCGTTAAAAACAAAAAAAGAAAACATCGGCCACAAGAAGTTTAATCTTTTCACCGCTTACCCCTTTTTAAAAAGCATTTAAGTCCAACTTAGAAAATTGAAAACCGGAAGTCAAGTTGAAATAACCTCATACTTTACCGCCAAATTAACTACCAAAAGACATATCCCGCGCTGAAAGTAAGAGGTATTTTTATGCCCGCATTCCGCGGAAACAGATTGCCGTTGGAATAGTGGCCGATACCAACCTCAAAGTTAAATTCTTTCTGTCGGCCGGCATACAGCCCCGCCCCCATCAGATCCTGAAAAGTAAAGCGTTTTCCCGTCTGGTGGCCGTTGATTTCACTTTTGGTTATATAGGTCGGCCCGGCCAAAGAGTAGCTGAAATAGAAATCCGCCGGTTTGGAACGAAGCAGAACAAACCGAAACTGGGGAAAGGCCGAGAAGGTGACAAAAGAAGTTTTTTGCCCGATACTCTGCCATTGGCCCACGCTTAAACCCAAGTCAAGAGCAAATATTTTTTTACCATGAAAAACATTTTGCTGATAGCGCGCCGCGTAACCCTTTTCCACTTCAGCCAGTCCTCCCCAAAAAATCGGCATCGTTTTTCCGGACACAAAACGGTTTACCCCCGTACCAAATCTGTTTGTTGCCGCCCCAAACTGAAGGAGATGTTTGGGAAAAAGACGGTCTGCGACCATTCGCTCTTTTACCTGGTCGGCAGAAAGCGGCCGCATATTGAAAACCGCTCCCAGAGATACGGCCATAGTCGACGGTTGGTGAAATTTTTTCTTTGGAGGCAAATATACTCCCCCCAGTTGGATATCCCAAACTCGATTGAGGCGATACTTTGCGCCCAGGCCTGTTAACACCGTCGGATAGTTGGCCTCCTCCACCAAATTCCGGCCATAGAGACTGGCCCGGTTTCTGGTCACCACCCCTAATCCGCCTTCCCAATAAAGCGAAACCGGCCCTTGAAGGGGAGTAGTCCACCGGCCGGTCAGTCCGGCTATATTCGTCGGCGAACGAGCCGAAGGGATACCATCAATCTCGTGATAGACTACCCATTTCACCGGACGCAGATACATAATCTGGGCCGAAAAACTCTTAGAAAAATTATGGCCCAGAAGTGTCAGACGTACGCTAAGCGGCGGTACTCGGACCGAAATCCGCGAGTCGGTATTAAAATGCCCCAACGATACCGGATAATGCTGGTAACCTACACCAAAGTCAATGTAAGAATTTTTTAGCCACCAGGGGTATTGGGTGCGGCTTTCTTGAACCGCATAACCTATTCTCCCCAAAGAAAAGACTATCGCCAGAAGAGCCGCCAGTTTCAATCCAATTTTCACGGTATCCTCCTTCGGAAAAGTTCTTAAATTTTTAAAGAAAATCTTGGATACAAAGTAGCATATAAACCCGAGCACTGCCAAAACTAAAAACCGCTACTAGCGGTTTCCGTTCTCTGCCGCGCTTCGCGCGGCCGAATCGGTCGGGCAAAAATCGGAAAGTTTGATATTGGTGCTCGGGGTGGGACTCGAACCCACACGGCCGTGAGGCCACACGATTTTAAGTCGTGCGTGTAAACCATTCCACCACCCGAGCTCTTAGTTGTCAAGGTCAGTTTACCAAATTTTCTTTATTTTTCAATCTGATTTTTCACCCAATTTCCGGCCTTTAAAAGCGCATCAAATGTTCCCGCGTCAATCCATTCTCCCTTAACCAAATCCACCTTTAGTTCTCCGTTTTTTAAGTACCAATTTTGCAAATCGGTAACCTCCAGTTCGCCCCTAGCGGACGGCTTTAGTTTTTTGGCTACCTCCACTACCCGGTTGTCGAAAATATACATGCCGGTAATGGCAAAGTTAGACAAAAATTTTTTGGGCTTTTCCACTATTTTGGTAGCCATGCCTTGTGAGTCAAATCTTACCACCCCAAATCTTTCCGGATCAGTCACCTCTTTGGCAAAAATATGTCCGCCCTTTTTAAAGTTCTTAACGGCCAAAGCGAAGTTATCCTCAAAAATATTGTCTCCCAAAATCATGGCCACATTATCTTGGCCGATAAAACTTTCCCCGATAATAAAAGCTTGGGCCAGCCCATCCGACCGATCCTGAATCTCATAAGTCAGCTTCGCTCCAAAATCTTTGCCGGAACCAAGTAAATGCAAGAAATCTCCGGCATGCTTGGGACTGATAATAATCAAAATATCTTTGATGCCGGCATTGATCAGCGTCTGCAAGGGATAAAAAAACATCGGTTTGTTATAAATCGGCAAAAGCTGTTTGCTGATGGTTTTAGTGAGGGGATAAAGGCGAGTGCCCTCCCCCGCCGCCAGAATTATGCCTTTCATCCCGTACGAGACAGGAAACGCTTCAATCTGCTTTTGACAAAGCGTTTGCCAGTGCCTGATTTAAGATATTTTTCTCTTTGACGAGCGTCATTCTCGTCAAGACAAGCTTCGTAATATATTAATTTATATGGCCCACGATACTTGGTATATGTAGACTTCTTTTCATTATGCTCTTTGAAGCGTTTCCGTAAATCATAAGTAAAACCAGTGTATAGATAGTTATTCTTATTCAGTAGTACATATATGTAAAACATGTTTTGGCTATCTCGTTCGGGATTCATATCACCTTTTAGAATGAGACTTTTTTAGCAGTGGTTTCCACCATTTAGAATTATTTTTATACCATTCTACCGTTTCGCGCAAACCGCTTTCCCATTCTATCTGCGGTTTCCACCCTAACTTCCTTATTTTTGATGAATTTAAAAGGTAGCGCGTATCGTGGCCGGGGCGATCAGGTACTATTTTCTTAATACTTCTCTCTTTTCCCAATATTTCTAAAATATTATCCGCCAACTGGTCAATGGTTTTTTCTACCCCGCTTCCCACATTATAACTTTCTCCAATCCGGCCTTTTTTCAAAACCAAGTCAATGCCTCGGCAATGATCTAAAACATGAATCCATTCGCGCTTGTTCCCGCTAGATTTAAAAACCGGCAAGGGTGACCCTTGTAAAGCCCGGACGGCAAAAACTGGAATAACTTTTTCCGGAAACTGGTGAGAGCCGTAATTATTACAGGCATGACTTATCGTAACCGGCAAGCCAAAAGTACAAAAATAACTGTTTACGATATGATTAGCCGCCGCTTTGGAAGCATTGTAGGGAGTGCGCGGTTCAAAAGGGGATTGTTCGGAAAAAGTCGACTTACTGTCTAGTGGCAGTTGTCCAAAAACTTCGCAAGTGGAGATGTGGTGGAATCTTGTTGGGTGAGCTTGCGGTGAGCTTTGTCTAATGGCTTCCAGCAAAACCGCCGTACCCAAAGCATTGGTTCTGGCAAAATCAATCGGAGAACTAATCGCCTTATTATTGTCCGATTCCGCCGCAAAATTTACGACTACTTCCGGTTTCTCTTTTTTTAAAATCCGGCTCATCGCCTGAAAATCGCCAATATCTGCCTGGTAAAATTTGTATCTTGGATTTTTTTCTATATCCCTTAGATTTTCCAAATTTCCCGCATAACCCAAAATATCTATATTAATTATTTTTGATTTAGGGTGAGTTTCCAAGTAGTACCTCGCGAAATGACTGCCGATAAAACCCGCTCCGCCGGTAATTAAGACTGTTTTATACATGGAGGCGGCAATGGGAATTGCACCCATG
>MFHE01000003.1 GCA_001778495.1 Candidatus Giovannonibacteria bacterium RIFCSPHIGHO2_01_FULL_45_24 | reverse complement strand
AACCTTCCAGAACCTTGGAAAAACCGATCAGCTGATCTTTAGCCGGCAAAGCCAATTGCAGGACGCTGGTAATTTTGGCCGCCTCGCTGGCGTTAGCGCGGAGCGCCACCAGTGAATTAAATGATTTTAGGCGAACGCTTAATTCTTGGCGGCTGTTTTGGATTTTATCGGCCCGCCGCGAAAGATCATTGCCGGCCAATAAAACAGCAATAATTAACAAGGCGATCACGCCGCCGCTGATGCTCAGATTGCGAATAAGCCAATTTCTAAACTCCATACACTAATAATATAGTATATTTGTTTGCCAATCCAACAAGCGAAACTAACTATTGAGCCAATATTGCGGAGGATTTATTACAAATAAATGAGTAAGTAGAGAATTTATCGGGATACCCAGGAGCCCAGCACCTTTATCTAAAGGTGCTGGGCGACTAGGGTGATAAATTCTCGTTACGAACGAATGCCTGCCTGCCGGCAGGCAGGTTATTTGTTAAAGCCGAAGCACTGCGTTGGCGAGATAGTTGGTTGAGTATATTTGCATTATTAAATGAAAATATTTACTATAGACACAATATAATATAAGTACATTATGCAGGAAAAATATTACAACGCGCTGGCGATTATTTATAAAAGCAATTATTCCAAGCTACAAAAAATATTAGCCCGCTATGGCGATTGGCAAACTGCCTGGCAATCCGAAAAAACGACTGTTGATCCGGACAAAGAATGGAAAAAACTGCAAAGCATTGATGCTAATATTTTACTCAATGATAATCCTAATTTCCCGAAACTCTTAAAAGAAATACCGCTGTCTCCGCTTGGTATCTATGCGCGCGGAATAATAGACGACCGGCAGCCAACAATTGCCATCGTCGGGACAAGAAAAGCTACTCCGCAGGGAAAAGAAATGGCTCGTTCTTTCGCTCGCTCCCTAGCCAAAGCCGGCATTACCATTGTCAGTGGTTTAGCTATGGGCATTGACGAGTCAGCGCATCGGGGCGCGCTGGATGGCGGTGGAAAAACCGTTGCCGTTCTCGGGACGCCTCCGGACTATATCTACCCGAGGCAAAACGCTAAACTCGCCGAAGAAATACTGGAAAACGGCGGCGGTATTATCTCCGAATTTCCGATCGGCCATAACTATTATCCGGCCAATTTTCTCATCCGCAACCGGATTATCAGCGGACTTTCCAGCGGTATATTGATAATTGAAGCCCCGGAACGGTCCGGTTCGCTCGCCACGGCTAGATTTGCCATAGAGCAAAATCGGGAAGTTTTCGTTATCCCCGGGGGAATTAAAGCGCCTTATTACCAGGGATCCAACCGGCTTCTGAAAGATGGGGCGGCTTTGGTAACCAGTCCGGATGATATTTTGGTGGCTCTCAATATGCAAATGCCGGAAATTAGTCAGCAATCGCATTCGGAAAATTCAGAAGAACAAAAAATTATTTCTATTTTCAAGCAATCCAAAGGAAATCTTTCCGCTCAAGAACTGCTGGTGCTCAGCGCCGGCAACCCGCAAGAATTAAATACTCTGCTCACGATGCTGGTAATTAAAGGTATAATAAAAGAATCGCAAGGAATTTACTCATTATGCAATTAATTATTGTTGAATCGCCGACTAAGGCCAAAACAATCTCGAAATTCTTAAAAAAAGAATATAAAGTTGAATCCTCTTACGGCCATATTCGCGATCTGCCAAAAAGCAAATTAGGGATTGACCTGGAAAGCTTCGAGCCGCAATACATCATTCCGACCAAATCAAAAAAAACCGTCAACAATTTGAAAAAACTGGCCGCGAAAGCCGATAACGTCATTTTGGCGACTGATGAAGACCGGGAGGGAGAGGCGATTGCGTGGCATCTCGCCACCGCACTGAATCTTGACCAGCAGAAAACTGAACGGATTGCTTTCCACGAAATCACCAAATCGGCGATTGAACAGGCCCTTAAAGAACCGCGGCAACTGAATCTGCATCTAGTAGACGCCCAGCAAGGCCGCCGGGTCCTGGATCGGCTGGTCGGCTATAAATTATCTCCGTTCCTCTGGAAAAAAGTGGCTCGGGGGCTTTCCGCCGGCCGCGTCCAATCTGTAACTGTGCGCTTGATTGTCGAGCGCGAACAAGAAATAAAAGATTTTAAATCGGAAGAATATTGGACCCTGACCGCCGTATTTAAAAATAGCGCCGGAGCAACCCTGGAAGCGGCGTTAACTCATATTGATAAAAAACCGGTTGAAAAAATGGCGCTGAAAAATCAGGCAATGGCTGAAGCGATTGTAAAAGATTTATCCGGCGCTTCATTTCTAATTAACGGCATAAACCGAAAAGAAACCAAGAAAAATCCGCTGGCGCCGTTCACTACCAGCACTCTCCAGCAAGAAGCCGCCAAGCGACTCGGATTTTCCTCCAAAAAAACCATGCTGATGGCTCAGCGGCTTTACGAAAACGGATTAATTACGTATATGCGGACCGATTCGGTCAATCTCTCTAAAGAATCATTAGTAATGGCAAAAATCTGGATTACCGAAACCTACGGATCCGACTACGGCAAGGAAGCACCGCGCACCTTTATCACTAAATCGCGGCTGGCCCAGGAAGCTCATGAGGCTATCCGGCCGACGGATATTTCTAAAAATCCCGAGCTGTTTACCGGCGAACCAAGCGAAAAGAAATTATACGAGCTTATTTGGTCGCGATTTACGGCATCCCAAATGCCGCAAGCGGTTTTTGACGCGACGCATATTGATATTCAAGGAAAGCAATATACGTTCGGCGCCAACGGTTCCGTATTAAAATTTGACGGATTTTTAAAAATTTGGAAGCAAAAATTCGTAGAAAAAGAACTGCCGAATAATATCCGCGAGCAAGAATCCTTGGCAGCCGATTCCCTGAAGCCGGAGCAACACTTTACTGAGCCGCCGCCGCGCTATAGCGAAGCAACGCTGATTAAAACGCTGGAAGAATACGATATCGGGCGGCCTTCCACTTACGCGCCGATTATCTCGGTTATCCAGTATCGCAATTACGTGGAAAAACTCCAGGGAAGATTTCGTCCGACCGAAATTGGAACCTTAGTAACCAAAATCCTGAGCGAAAACTTTCCCGAAATAGTGGATGTCAGATTTACCGCCACCATGGAATCAAAACTCGATGATATTGCTTCGGGAGAAAAAAACTGGCAAGCTGTCCTCAAAGAGTTTTACGCTCCGTTCTCAGAAAACCTAGAAAAAAAATATCAGGAGGTTTCTAAAAAAGACGTAGTTCAGGAACCGACGGGCATTAACTGCGAAAAATGCGGAAAACCGATGATTATCAAGTTCAGCCGATTCGGAAAATTCCTAGCCTGTTCCGGATTTCCCGATTGCCGGAATACCAAACAAGTAAAAGAAGCGCCGAAAAAAATCGGCCTGATCTGCCCGACCTGCGGAACCGGCGACGTCATTGAACGCCGCGTTTCCCGAGGCCGAGCCAGAGGCAAAATATTCTGGGGCTGTTCCCGATATCCGGATTGCGCTTATGCCAGCTGGACCAATCCTCTAAAACCGGCCGAGGAGAAAGAAGGAAAAACGGAAGTGCTGGAAGAAAAATTTGAAGGCATCGAAGAAACGACCGATGAAAAAACCTCGCAGTGATGCGAGGTTTTTAAATAAAAAATGTGCTGATGGAAATTACTGTCCGCACAGCGCTTTCATCACTGCATCTCTAGCGTCATTAAACATCGCAATCACTCTAGAATCCGTAACACCGCGCTCTCTAGTAAATTGCTTGATATCGACAATGGAATCAATTTTGTCTTTGCATAAAAAATCTAATCTGCCAGAAGAAGGTCTGAGTTTAATGACTTTAATACAATCACTCGGCAATTCTATTGCGTACGTTCTAATCTCACAGCTCTCATCCTTGATAATCGAAACTTCGGACATACCGTCTAAGTGTTGTTTTAAAAACAAAACAAAGTCCGACCCGAACTCTTCTTCGGCTTCACGAAATAACGCCTGCTCAAACATTTCATTTTCCTCAACCCCGCCATGGATGCTCGCTTGGCAACCTCCGGGATATGATTCCGGCGCCATTTTTTCGTGATTAAACTTTCCGCGGCGCTGTAAAACTACGACCCTTCCTCCCATCGCAGGGATATTAGTAATAACCAGCAAGCCAACCGATCTTTTCATGCCACCCTCCGTCCATTTTTAGATATGAAAGAATGTCTATAGTATAAAATATATTATAAAAAAGTCAACTTGTAGGAACTGGGGGCGAGGCAGTAGAGTTACAATTATTGAGATGAGCTTAATTAATCAATTAAAATGAACAATCTAGAAAATTTTTTACAAACCAGCGAACTCGTAAAACGCGCTTTTGTATTATCCGAAAAATTGCACAAAGGCCAAAAACGGAAAAACGGCGAACCGTATTTTAATCATCCAAAAGCGGCGGCGGCATCGCTGGCAGAATGGGGGTTAGACGAAACAACTGTAGCCGCAGCCTTGCTTCACGATGTTGTAGAAGATACGGATTACCCGATAGAAAAAATAAAAGAAGGGTTCGGCACCGACGTCGCTTTTATTGTTGATGGCGTTACTAAATTGGGGAAAATTAAATACCGGGGCGTGGAACGGCAAGTAGAAAATTTGCGAAAAATGATTTTGGCGCTGAGCGAAGATATCCGAGTTGTTATAGTGAAACTTGCTGACCGCCTGCACAATATGCAAACGCTCAATGCGCTGCCGCAACAAAAACAAAAACGGATCGCCTTAGAAACCCTGGATATTTACGCGCCGATCGCCTACCGCCTTGGCATGCAGAGCATCAGCGGCACCTTGGAAGACTTCGCTTTCCCGTATATTTATCCGCAAGAATATCGGTGGCTTATTAATAACGTTAAAGAAAAATATGAGGAACGCGAACGCTATATTAAAAGCGTCCAGCCAATTGTTGCCGAAGCCCTCCACAACAACAGCATTGAAGCAGTTCGAATAGATTCCCGGGCAAAACATTATTCCAGCCTTTACAAAAAATTATTGCGATACGATATGGATATTGAAAAAATATATGACCTGGTAGCGCTCCGGATCATCGTTAAATCTGTTGAAGATTGCTATGCCGCCTTGGGAGTCATACACAATCTCTGGCCGCCGCTGCCGAATCGCATTAAAGACTACATTGCCATGCCAAAACCGAATAACTACCGCAGTCTGCATACGACGGTTTTTTGCGTTGATAACCGGATTACCGAAATTCAAATCCGGACGGAATTCATGCACCAAGAAGCGGAAACCGGCATTGCCGCCCATTGGGCCTATCAGCAAGTAAAACAAACAGACGCTTATCTCAAAAGAAAGCCAATTGCCGTAAATTTTGCCGACCAAGAATTAGATTGGGTGGCGCAACTGCGTAATTGGCAAAAAACTTACAGCAATTCTAAAGAATTTTTGGACTCATTAAAAATTGATTTTTTTAGGGATCGGATTTTTGCCATTACCCCGCGCGGTGAAGTCATTGACCTGCCGCTTGGCGCCACCCCGATTGATTTTGCTTATCAAGTCCATACAGAAATCGGCGACACTTGCGCCGGAGCAAAAGTGAATGGAAAAATTGTGCCCTTAAATCATCAGCTGCGATCCGGAGATATTGTGGAAATCCTGACGCAAAAAAATAAGAAGCCGTCGGAATCCTGGCTGTCCTGGGTGAAAACCAGCATGGCTAAAAATAATATCCGGGCCGCAATTAAAAGTAAAAGCACCCGCCTGGACAGAAAAGAACCGGAGGCCGCGGAATTAAGAATCGCCATAGAAGACCGACAAGGCCTTTTAAAGGAAATAGCGGACATCATTTCCCGGTCTCACGTCAATATCAAATCCATCAATACCA
>MFHE01000002.1 GCA_001778495.1 Candidatus Giovannonibacteria bacterium RIFCSPHIGHO2_01_FULL_45_24 | reverse complement strand
AGAATAAACGTTGATGGCGTTGGGGTTGTGGTCTGGGATGCTTCTTGCGACGGCGACCCCTTGCGCGCTTTTCTGACAACGCCAGCAACAAACATTAACCCGACCACTATCAAGACGATAAATATCAATTTCAACCTCCCTTTTTGCATAAATAATTCATATTAATTTTCTCAACCGGTATTGCCCATAGCGCTAAGAGGCTTTAAGACGTCAAAGCGACTCACTACCCCAACAACTTTTCTTTCATTGTCAATTACGGGGATGGGATTGACTCTGTGATGGTCGCGGAAAGCCGCGACTGCGTCCTCGTAGCTCGCGTCCTCCGGCAGAGTCAGCGGGTCATCATTCATCACGTCTTTGACTTTCAAAGCCGCGATGTCTTTAAAGTCATTTTTGAAGTGAGATTTGTCTTTGCCGTAAACGCCCATATTCTGAATAATTTTCTGAAAAGTCGGCAGATGGATTGCCGAACCCTTTGAAATGAGGTCATACTCCGTAAGAATGCCAACGAGCTTCCCTCCATCGTCCACCACCGGCACTCCGTCAAAGCCGTGCTTAGCCAAAAGCTCCGCCGCTTCCATCAAAGGCGTCTCCGGCCGGACGCTTATAACTTTCGCGGTCATAATGTCTTTAATAGTTGTCATTTACTATTTATTTTCAATCAGTGTGTAATGCTCGTCAATGCCTTGACAAGATAACCACCTATATGCTATGCTCCCTTTTGAATTAACCGCTGAACTTTAAGTAAGCGGCACGGATATCCCGAACGTATTCGGGAGGGAAGTTTGAAAATTTCAAAGGAGGGCTATGGTTATGAAATTAATGGTTCTTTTGCTGGCGCTAGTTTTATCAATCTGGGGCACAGCAGAAGCCCAAACAATTTCGGGCTTTCTGCTGGATGATGAGGGAAAGCCGCTCCCATCTGCGGAGTGGCCCTACTCCTCGCTATATCTATTGCGTAAAAACCCGCTTTCCGCGCAGCTTGAATACGTCTCCAGCACGGATTGCTGGGGGACTGGCCAGGGCTGCGTTGATAAAAACGGCCGGTTCGAATTCTCCGCCAAATATGACGGAAAGGGGTTCGAGAACGGACAATACATCGGCGAGCTCTGGGCAAACGACTATCTGCTCAAGAGAAAGGAGTTCGACTTATTTGGCTTTGACATCTATCTGGGGGTGGTCCAGCTAGATCCGCAGCCTGTCCGGATTGAATTCGAGGATTTACCTACAGCATTTTCCGACACTTTCGAGTGGTCCTACCATCTGACAAATCTTAGCGAAAAGGCCTTGAAGCTGGAAGTCTTGTCGGAGATCAGCGCTCCTGGCGAGACCATTTCTTGGGTGAACTTCCCCCTGAAAACCGTGAAGGCGAACCTGAAATCCGGTCAGACCAGCGCATGGGCTGGAAAATTTAAGATACCCGATCCTCTGCCTGACGGATACTCTTTCTGTGTAAGCATCGCGGTCAGAGAGAGAGGAAACCCTTTCCGGGTATATGCCCAAAACGGATTTTGCGCGCTGAAGGAATAGTGTTTGTTCTTAACCCCCATGGCTGGTGAATATCACCGGCCATGGGGAATTTTTATTCTTATTTTCTTTTTAAAACTTTTTTAACCGCCTCTTTAATGTGTAAAACCCCCATGCCGAAATGCTCTATGAGTTCGTTCGGCTCGCCGGACTCTCCGAAGCGGTTTTGGACGCCGACGAACTCCATCGGCACGGGATAATTTTTCGCCAAAACTTCGGCGACCGCAGAGCCCATTCCACCCGCCACTTGATGCTCCTCAACTGTCACCACCGCGCCCGCGTCTCTGGCGGCTTGAATAATTGTTTTTTCGTCCATCGGCTTTATGGTGTGGTTATTTATTACTCTGACCCTAATCCCTTCTTTTTCCAACTCCGCCGCAGCTAAAATAGCATTGTGAACAAGCGGGCCGCAAGCGATAATACTCACGTCCAACTTCCCGCCGGAATCGAAGAACGTTTCAGCCCGACCCACCTCAAACGGCGTATCTGGTGTAGTAAAAACCGGCGTCTTTTCACGCGCGAAACGGAGATAAACCGGCCCGTTGACGCTAACAGCGGCCATTGTAGCTTTTTTTGCTTCGTGCGCGTCGCACGGATTAATAACCGCCATATTCGGAATCGGCCGCATGAGAGCGATGTCTTCAATGGCCTGGTGCGTGGCGCCGTCAGGACCCACGGAAACACCGGCATGGGATCCGGCAATTTTCACAGGAACATCATTATAGCAAATCGTAGTCCGAATCTGCTCCCAGTTTCTTCCTGGAGAAAACATCGCATAAGAAGACATAAACGGAATCTTGCCATAGTTCGCCAGTCCGGCGGCGACCGTCGCCATGTTCTGCTCGGCTACGCCCATTTCAATAAATCTTTGCGGGAATTTCTTTGCGAACAAGTGCATCTGGGTTGATTCGGTAAGGTCGGCGCAGAGCGCGACGATTTTTTCATTTGCTTCGCCGGCGGCCAAAAGTCCTTCGCCGTAACCCTTTCTGGTCGGCGCTTGTTCAATGGATTTTATATCCAGCGCATTGGGGACTAATTTTACTTTCGGATTTATGGGCATATTATCGTGTTAAATCATAACAATAACGCCCCGCGAGACCCTTGCAAGAAAGACGATCATTAAACTTTATATTGTCTGCGCCGCACTGACTTTTATCGGAATCGTTGGTTAAAGCAACATTATCATAATTTTCCAAATCTGCGCCTAGATGATAAAGATCATTGGGGCATAGAAAATAATAATATTGAGATTGGGTTTCCGGATCTTTTGGTATAAAAGGTATAAATTCCGTTGCAAGAGGTCCAAGCTGTTTAGGATAGCTGCCGTTTGTGTCAAAATAAAGTTCAAGCGCCAGCTGGAGCTGTTTAAGATCAGCTACTCGCCTGGCATCACGACTTACTACTCTAGCCTTCTCAAT
Source organism: Candidatus Giovannonibacteria bacterium RIFCSPHIGHO2_01_FULL_45_24 (assembly GCA_001778495.1). GTDB lineage: Bacteria > Patescibacteriota > Minisyncoccia > UBA11713 > 2-01-FULL-45-33 > MFHE01. The sequence continues at coordinate 79,737 of MFHE01000002.1, read as the reverse complement.
ATCTGCGTCACGTTCGCTCTGTTTTGAAATATCCTGATCAATAGATGGCAACAAAAGCCAAAATTTAAGTGACGGAGGAATTTCATTTTTAGTCAGCGCCTGCTGAAGGCTCACTGGAACGCCCGCAGGATAGGCAAAATACGCGCCTAATTTTGCAAGTTGAAGCGGCGCGAGCTCCCTTAACGGTATCTTTACTATGTCTTCGCTTTTCGCTGGCCAGCCGATGCTTCTCGCGACTCCCGCTGGCACCTCAACTGTGGGCGACTCGGAGCCCCGCACCAGATAAGGATTCCACAGAGATTGGCCCAGGCTTGCGGAATTTTCTCCGGAGCATTCCGCAAATTCACAATTAGGACCTATGCGGCCTACGTAGGAGCCGTCGGGGCATTGCTTGGCCTCTTGAGTACAAGCGACGCCATTCTTACCATCGCCATCAATATTTCCAAGATACGGCTTGATATCACCCGCGTAATACCAATAAGCGCTGCCAGAAAACAAAATTATGCCAGCAATGATTAACCAGATAACCGATATTCCTTGTGCTTTCGAATTTAAAGGCATATTCTAAAAAATCAAAAAGTCCGTTCAATAATTTGGTTGGACACGCATCGACCTTCGGGGTCAGAAGGAACGACTTCTCTCCATCCTCCGATTACCTGTCTAACATAGGACTGGTCCTCTGGACACTGCGCGTTCGGTTTTATTTCATCCTTGTAATACCAATAGGCGCTTCCGGCGATTAAAATCACGCCCGCAATAATCAACCATAAAATGACCAGCCCTTGCGCTTTGGGATTTAAGAACATTACGCCAAGGCCTTTTTAGCGCCGAGCACCAAGACGCCTACAATGAGCGCATTCCAATACCAAGTCATCCCCGAGACGCTCCAAAATTCCCCGCCCTGCCAGTAGGCAAGAAGTCCGCCGAGATACATGAGCACGGCAACTATCCACAGCACCATGCTCAATTTTTTCATCGCGTCCATAAACTTAGAAATTTAATCCAATAATTTGACCTTTGATTTTTGAATTTTCACTGGTGTTCGCTCTTAATTTTGCCACCAAAAGTCCTCCCTATAAAAATTCCGATTATCAACATAGCAGATCCTATGATAAGCGCCTCTGTGGAAAGCAAACTTGTTTTTGGTTCTGGTGACCCGACTTCTTCTCTATCCTCCACCGGCATGGGAGTTGTTGCTTCCCCAGTAAGGATAGCTAAATCCTCTGAAGCATATTTCAAAAGTCTAGTCCTATTACAACTACCGATTCCGCGTGTGCAAATATTCGTGCTTAACGGATTTCCGGAGGCATATACTAAATAAGTTTCACCCTCTTTAAGATGAACGTCACAAAAGCCATAGCCAAGACCACCGATACCATCTACCCTTATATCAACTGTTTTTTCCAAATTCCCCTTGTATGTCCTGTTTACTTCGAATCTTACCGAAGGTCCGCCTTCCGGTGTTCCAACGGGCTCTATTTTAACAATTTGAGTTATCTCGCCAACGAAAACAGCAGAGGATTGTTCAAAGTCCTCAACAAAAGACTTCGATTGTTCGCATTGATAGGCGAAGGCCGACAACGGTCGCCCTAGCGAATACAAACTCAAAAACACTACGATGATCACTGGGAAGATTTTTTGGATTTTACTCGTCATAAAGTAATTTCTATCAACAATCAGCCAAACTACTGAAATACCCTTATTCATGTTCGCTCTTTATTTTACCGCCCAGCGTACGGAGCTCCGCTAAAAACTTCGCGGCCTGTTCTTTATTTGGCGGGACGCCGTGCCACTCATAATCAAACTCTATTTCTTTTATTCCTTTTCCGGGAATATTGTGCGAAACAATAACTGTCGGCTTTTCATAAATCGCCTTCGCTTCCTCAACTGCGTTCACAATTTCCTCAAAATCATGCCCGTTGATTTCCAGAACGTGCCAGCCAAAGGATTCGTATTTGTCTCGCAGCGGCTCCAGCGGCATTATATCTTCGGTCATCCCATCAATCTGAATATTATTGCGGTCAATAAGCCCGATAAGATTATTTAATTTATATTTCCCGGCAAACATTGCCGACTCCCAAGTGTTTCCAGCATCCTGCTCGCCGTCAGACATAAAACAGTACACTTTAAACTTGCGCTTGTCCATTTTCGCGGCGTAAGCGTACCCGGCCGCCTGCCCCAACCCGCTCCCCAACGGACCCGAGGTCGTCTCAACGCCCGGCAAAGCGGTGCGATGCGGATGCCCCTGAAGGCGTGTCCCAAATTTTCTTAAGGTTTTAAGTTCTTCCAGCGGAAAATATCCCGCGTGAGCCATCGCGGCGTATCTCACCGGGCAGATGTGGCCGTTGGAAAGTATCAAACGATCGCGCTCCTCCCACTCCGGGTTTTTCGGGTCGTGGTTTAAAATATGAAAATAAAAAGCGGTAAAAACATCCGTCATTCCCAAAGGCCCGGCCGTATGCCCGCTCCCCGCCTCAACAAGCATTTCAATAATGGACTGCCTTACGGCATTCGCTTTTTCTTCTAAAAATTTAATTTTATCTTCATGTAGATGCGGCATTATTTAATTATACTATAATTTTTTGTAATCATCTTTGCTTTTTTAATAAAAATATCTACGATATCAATTTCTCCTCTCCATAAAACAAATAAAATCCGCCATTTGCCAACGCGGATTCTGTAGCCGGAAGTTGTGCCACTTAATTTTTTAGTATGCGCTGGCAATTTTCCGTTTCTTAAAACTTCTATAGCGGCTTTAATTTTTTGTTGTTCTTCTTTGCCTGCCGATTTAAACCCGTCAGTAGCCCGCGGCCTAATAAATATCTCGGCCATGAAGATATTTTAGAATTTGCCGTTATATTTTACACGCCGCTGGTTTTTTGGATCGCGCAATGCCTCATTTAACCGCACGGAGTCCTCCATTTCATCGCGCAATTCTGCCCATGCTTGATAGGTTTTCCAATCTAAAACAACATATCGCGGATTACCGTGTTCTTTAATCACGGCCGGTTTACTGCTTTTTATCGCTTTTGAAATAGCTTGTGTGGTCATATATTTATAATACAGCTATACTATCCAAAAATCAACTACAACCTCTAATATTCCTAACAAAATCAAAATTATGACAATGGTTATAACAACGATTCGTAGCTTATCCTCGCGATCTTTGAATGCTTCGAATGTTTTGAATGCTTCGAATGTTAAGTATCTACCAGATTCCCAAACTTTCTTTCGCCCCTTAAAAATTAAGAAAAGCCAAAGGAAAAAATTCACTCCTGGCACCAAAAGAAGTAAAGTATAGAGCCATTGTTTGTGACCTATAGTCCAAATTATTGTTCCTAGAGCAACTTCTGGAGACCAGTGTTCGATATATTGCTTTTGTTCACTATTTAATTCTGCCATAATAATGTTATTCATTTTTTAATTCTGTAACAGCTTTTTTAATATTTTTTGACTCAAATAAATACTTTCCGGCGACGAGCAGATTCGCGCCTTCGCGAACGCATCTGGCGGCGACTCTTTTATTTACTCCGCCGTCAATTTCTATTATACAACTTTTGCAAAGCGATCGGATGTGGCCGAGTTTGTGGAGAATACCTTCGTTGAATTCCCCCTCATCAAACGGTTGCCCTGACATCCCGGGGGAAACCGCCAAAAGCTGTAAAATTTCAACCTTGTCCAAATACGGGAAAAGTTTAAGCCATGAAGTCTCCGGGCGAATCGCAATCCCTGCTTCTTTTTTTACGCCGTGAATTTTATCTATTAAGAAAGCGTGTTCTCTGGTCGCCTCCTGATGAAAAATAACCCGAGAGATTGGTTTTATCAGCCACTCTTCAATTTCTTTTTCTGGTTTATCAATCATCAAATGAACCTCTAATTTAAGTTTGGTTTTAAACCCCACCAAACCTTTCGGCTCATGCCAGCTGACATGTTTTGTAAAAACTCCGTCCGACACGTCCAAATGCGCCCATTTGGCGTATGGTTCAATTTTTTTAATCCGCTTTTTTAGCTCTTCAAAATCAGAAACATTGATTGATGGTATTATTTCAACCATTATTGTCAATTTTAGCAATTCTTCTTTCGTGCCGTCCACCTTCAAAGCCAGTCTCCAGCCATAATTTCACCGCTTTCTTGGCAAGCTCGTCATCAATAAACCGCGCGCCCAACGCCAAAATATTGGCGTTATTATGTTTGCGCGACAGTCCCACGATTTCCAGAAGTCCTCCGTAGTATACCGCGGCCCGCGCGCCTCTGACACGATTCGCGCACATTGCCTCACCATGCCCGGATCCTCCAATGATAATCCCCCAACTTTCAGGGTCAGCGGCAACGGCTCTTGCCACCAGGAATATAAAATCCGGATAATCATCCTCCGGCTCGTATTTAAACGCGCCTTTATCCTCAATCTCGTAACCCAAACCCGAAAGGAACTTTTTTAAAGTTTCTTTCAATTCATACCCCGCGTGATCCGCCCCGATATAGATTTTCATATGCTCTCTGCCACTCTCCTCACATGCTCCACCAATGTCGCTGTGTATCCGGCTTCGTTGTCGTACCAAGAGAAAACTTTGGCAAGGTCGCCATCTAAAACCTGCGTGAGAGACAAATCCACAATCGCGCCGTATGGCTCGCCGACTATGTCGGTGACGACAATCGGGTCTTCGGTGACTTTCAAAACATGCGCCCAGCGGGGCTTCGCGGCTTCTTTTTTGAAAAGTTCATTTACCTCTTCGCGCATGGTTTTTTTCTCAACTATCGCGGTGGTTACGCTGATTGATCCCGTAATCACGGGAACGCGGATAGATTCCGCCTGGAATTTTCCTTCAAGCTCCGGAATGGATTGAATCACCGCTTCCGCCGCGCCGGTTGTTGAAGGCACAATGTTCAAAGCGGCAGCCCTTCCACTTCGCGGATCTTTCATATCCGGCCCATCCACCAGCTTTTGCGTGGCAGTATATCCGTGGATAGTCGTCATTACCGCTTTTTTAATCCCGAAATTTTCCAGAAGAATTTTCAAAATCGGAGCTACGGAATTTGTCGTGCAGGAAGCGTTGCAGGTCAAATGATGTCCCTTCGCAAAAAGTTCGTCATTTACGCCAACCAGCGCTGTCACCACATCTCCAGTCGCCGGAGCAGTTATTACCACACGTTTAGCTCCAGCATCCAAATGGACTTTCGCTTTTCCTCCGTCCGTAAAAAGGCCAGTGGATTCTACTACAACGTCAACGCCCAATTTTTTCCACGGAAGTTTTGCTGGGTCTTTTTCCGCCAGAAATTTAACGCCTTTTGGCTCTTTTAGAAAACGCCCGTAAGCCGAATCGTATTTGAGCAAATAGCGAAGCGTTTTCTCGTCCGCCAGGTCATTTACAGCAACAATATCAATGTCTTGATTGCCGAACGCAACTCTAAAAAACGACCTCCCAATCCTCCCAAATCCATTTATCGCGATTTTCGCCATATGTAATTACATTTTACCAATAAAACTCTTGATGTATAAAGAAATTGCCACACCTACATATTTATATCATAATAAAGTTTACTAAAAAGTCCAATTAACACTTCTAGAGCATCAGGAGGTCATCCTGCAGCATAGGGGGCATTTTTCGTGACCACATGCCACTTAGCTGTCCGACAGCTAAGTGGCTAATTTTCTAGTAATATTTTTTCCAGTTCTTTATGCAGTTGTTTCCGCTCTAAAATATCTCTTAGCGAACTTTCAGCAAATTCTTTATACTCGACGGGCTTCTTAAATTGCTTCAATATAATATCTTTAGCGCACATACCGCTATTGTCATCGAGACATTCTCCCCAACTTGATCGTGATGATCTGTCATTAATATGATGAACGCGGTTATTCAAATTAACATATGCGCTGGCATGTAAAAGATATTCATTAGAATCTATGTGCGTCGCCTTAAATTTACCTTGAAAAAGCACGCCGCTTCTTTTATATTTAATATTGAAATATTGAGTATAACCACCACTCAATCGTTTCATAAACTCACTAACTCCATTTTCAATGCGCTGACGAAGCATTAAATGATAGTGGTTAGGATTAAGACAATAGCAAACGATATCAACCAACTTAACAGTCCGACTGCCAAGTTTAGTTTCGCCCCTAAAAGAGTTCTCAAATAAACTGCCGATAGGTATTTGGCTGTTAAATTCGTTCATGCTCTGCAAAAAACGCTTAAAATCTTCTTGGTCTAAAAATACCCGACGCTTATCGGTACCGCGATTATAAATATGATAAAATTCTCCGTTACCAAAACGAGTTTTTCTCATAAATAAAATATAACACTTGGCTGTCGGACAGCCAAGTGGGAACTAACCGGCCGCGGGGGGTTGTTTTTCGCGCTTGAGTAAATAATTATATGCCGCCAAAGCCGCTTTTACGGCGTCGCCTACCGAAATATTGTTTTGTTTGTACGGGTCGTCGGTGACGTCTCCGGCCGCGAAAATTCCCGGGTGCGAGGTTGAACCGTGCCGCGGGTCAATTTTTATCTGCCCCCATTGGTCTAAAAGAACCAAATCTTTAACTATTTCAGAATTGGGCTGGGAGCCAATTTCCACAAAAACCCCCTCAACGCTCAACGCTTTTTCTTCTCCGGTCTTTGAATTTTTATATTTCAATCCGGCAACAAACCTGTCCCCCAAAATTTCCAATGTCTCCGCATTCAAGATTATCTCTTTAAGTTTAGGATTTTTCTTGATTTTTTCTTGCTCCGCCGGGTCCCCTTTTAGAGCGTCTCCGCGATGGATTAAATAAATTTCCGAAGCATAAGGGAAAAGGTCAACTACTGCTTCCAATCCGGCATTGCCGCCGCCCACAACCGCGACTCGCTTCCCGGAAAAAAGCGGCGCGTCGCAGGTTGAGCAATAAGCCACGCCCTTGCCTTCAAATTTCTCTTCTCCTGGCACGCCGAGTTTTTTTCTTCTTGCGCCGATTGTTAAAATCAGCGTTTTAGCTTCATAAACATTATTTTGGTCGGTTTTGACCTCAAAATCACAAATCCTCTCTTCACTGCACTTGATGCTGCGAATTGCCGTCGCCCTCTCCGATGTCTTTATCTCAACAGCGTCCGGAAAGGAGCGCACGTGCGCTTCAAGTTTTTGCGCAAGGTCAAATCCGGAAATATGCGGCTCGCCTATCCAGTTTTGGATATCGCTGGAAACAAGCGATTGCCCGCCGAAAGAATCGGTAATTAAAAGCGTTTTTAGTTTTTTTCTGGCAGCATACACTGCCGCCGCCGCTCCGGCAGGGCCCCCGCCGATAATTATAACATCATAAAGCATGTTAGTCCGGCACCAATTCCGGGCCGGTATTTTTATATTTTAATACAAAATTTTTAATCATTTCTTCACTAAAAGAATCCATTTTATAAATTCTGCCCCAGCTTACAATGGCTATTGGCGAGTCGTTTTTTTCTCTGGGCGTCAAAATGACTTTGCTTTTGTAGCTTCGCGCCGAATCCTCAAGTTTTTTTATTTCGTCCCGGGGAATTGAGGGCTTGTAAGAAATCCAGACTCCGCCGTGCTCAAGATTATGCACTAAAGTTTCGTCCGGAAGCGCTTTGTCATAAACACCCCAGCGCGCCGAGCTCCGGTAGTGCGCTCCGGAAGACGGCGGGTTTGTGCGGTAGTCAACTTTTACGCCATCGGCGACATGCGCCGCGCCCTCTATCGGATAACTCTCCCCCATTTCCGGCACAGAGGCAAGCTTGGAAAAATAATTAAAAACAAAATATCCGGCCGCGGCCAGAATCAAAATAATCGCTGCCAAGACAAAAAAATTATTTTTTGAGCTCTTCATCTATAATTTTCTGAAACACGGCAAACGGCTGCGCTCCGGAAATTAACTGCCCGTTTACGAAAGTGGCCGGGGTGCCGTTCACCCCAACCGCTCTCCCCGTATTTGACGTTTCCTCAACCGCTTTTCTGTATTTTCCGGAATCAAAACAGGAATTAAATTTAGATTCGTCCAGTTTCAGCTCTTTCGCGAAACGTTTCAAATTTTGGTCGGAAAACGCGCCCTCATTTTCCCCCCGCTGACCATTAAAAAGATAGTCGTGATATTCCCAAAACTTCCCCTGCTCTCCGGCGCAACGCGCCGCCTCGGCGGCGCGGAAAGACTCTTCTCCCAAAAACGCGAAGTCGCGCCACAAAAACGCGGCTTTGCCGGTCTTCACGTACTTTTCTATAATCTCCTTTTCGGTAGTTTGAAAAAATCTTCCGCAAAACGGGCACTGAAAATCTCCATATTCAATAATGGCGACTTTCGCGGCGGGACTTCCCAAAACAAAATCGTCTCGGCGGATACGTAGAGCTTCCGCGCCCGGGAAAACATCCGATGTTTTTGCAGATTTAACATCGGATGTTGAGGAGGGCGCGGACGGGATTTTGCTATACAAAACCGCCAAGGCAATTACTACACCAGCCAAAATAATAGAAGACGGAATTAAAAATTTTTGATCCATGTTAAATTTCTTTAAATTCCGGAATCTTTAAATTAACATGAAGTGTAACATTGATTGTCCGGTTGAGTCCAGGGCTTTGGCCTACAATGGTAATAATATACTCGTCCTCCGCGGTGTCTCCGGGAACCGTCACTTTAAAATTTGAACCGGAAGAATACTGATTTTTCTTCAGGGTTTGCGGCACGAAATTATAAATTGTCCCAGCAGGCAAAGACGGCGAAACGGACTGTACAGACAATGCGACGTCATCGGTAAAAGCTCCGACCGGAATCACGGTTATTTTGGTAGTGCCGCTTGAAGAATCTCCCACGCCGGTGACATCAATATCAAGCTCGTTTGAGCTTAATAGGTAAAACTCCGGCACGGAGACGGTGAATAAGCTTTCCGAGCAGTTGTTATTTTCGTTGGATTCGGCAATAGTCGGGCCGGGCTGGTCGGCGCAAAGAACAACGCGGTGCGTGCCGACGGGGATATTGCTCCAGTTTCCGGAAACCACTTCAGAAAATCTTCCGGCGGCGAGGCCGCTCAATGTTGGATTTGGAGTAAGCGTTAAATCAACCGAGCCGTTATTATCAATGTCAACCTGAAAGCGATTAGAAAAAGCGCCTACGGCTTCTGCGTCGCCCTGATTGCGCACGGTGCCCTTGAAATTGACCGTCGTCCCTCCGACCAAAACGCCGAAATTAAGCAGCGGGCCGCTTGAAACGAGCAAATCGGGCTGAACGCCGCAGCCGGATCCAGTTCCCGAAACGCCGTAATTTGATCCCTTAAAATGAATCCATCCCACAACATCAGACCCCCAAGCATACCCATCCCAGTCACAGCCGTTAACACCAACTCCGTAATTAGATCCACGAAGGCGAATCCAGCCGTCCCAACCGCTGCCGCCCGCCGCCAAGGCCTTAACCCATCCGGAAACTTGCCCGCTGGAACGGTTCAGTTTCGGCCGGCAGGGAGAAGATGGGCATCCGGTATTCTCATTAAAATCAATCCAGCCGATGTTTTCCGACCAGGCGTAGCCGGAAAGATTGCCGCCACTGTCAACCGTCACGCCGTAGTTCGCCCCACCACCCTGATTGGTTGAGTTAAAACTTATCCAGCCGATATTTTCCGACCACGCCCACCCGGAAAGATTATGCTCGGAGCCCGCTTGGACTTCTGGAGAGTGAAAAGTCGGAAGAAAATAAAAAGCCGCCCCGAAAACCAAAGTCGCCAAAACCGCGCCAACTCTGAAATTTTTAACCATATTTTAATTCTATCAAATTCAATCTATCAAGCAAGCAAAATCATTAGGAAGTCGGACTTCCTAACTTCCTAAGGATTAATAATTTACCAGCCGCAATTTGGTGAAGGCAAACTTGGATTATTGTTAATGCCCACAAAGTCGCCCGGCGATTTTGAGAAGGAATTTGTAAAAATGCACCCCAACATAAACTTCTTTATGGAACTACTGAATGTTTTTAACCCGTTGCGGCATGTTGATATCGTCCAGCCAGTCGGCACTTGCAAAATGTCGTGCCAATTATCTCCTTCGGTATGATAACCGATGCAAACTTTTTGCCCGGGCAATGTCACGCTGTTTCCGCCAGAAATATTAAGATTATAGGTATCTGGATTAAAAGAAAGCGTCTGACTGTCAGAGCCGCCGCCGGATGGCAAACTAACGCTGTTGCCGCCGGAGATGGAAAGCGTCTGGCCGCTTAGAGATAAAGTCTGGCTGTCATTATCGGGTAATGAGACGCTGTTGCCGCCGAAAATAGATAAAGTGTGACCGCTTATGGAAAGCGTCTGGCTGTCAGAGCCGCCGCCGGATGGCCACGAGGTGCGGCAATCGCCGCGAAGGCAAATCCGGTCTAGCGACTTTAAATCATAGGAATATAACCTAAAAAATATTGAGTTGGAAGCGGGATCAACATAATATCCCTCATTGTCGCGATCGTAAAGAATCGGAGCCTTAAGATAATTGGTCGCCTCCAGCCAAAGAGCGCGCAACCAGTTGGGATTTGAACCCGTAATGTCGCCAGCTGGTCCTGCAGGACCTTGCGGACCTTGGAGGCCCGTCGTGCCAGTCGCCCCTGTGTCGCCTTTTGAACCAGCTGCTCCAGTATCCCCTTTGAGGCCCTGTGGTCCGGCAGCTCCCGTTGCTCCGGTTGCGCCAGTGGGTCCAGTCGGGCCTGCCGGACCTTGCGGTCCCGGCGGACCGGGAGGCCAAGAAGTGACGCAATCGTTGCGAAGACAAAGTTCGTAAGAATATAATCTGTAAAGCCACGAGTTGGCTGCGGGGTCAACGTAGTAGCCAGCATTGTTGTAGTCATAGACTATCGGAGAGGTCAAATTTTGAGAGGTTGAATTGCCGCGGTCGGTTACGCTTTGTAAAGTGTCGGATTCTGCTCCAATACCTCCAGTACCGGCGTCATCCGCTTCGCAAACAACAGAGCCGTCAGAATTTATTGCCCGAATGGACGAACCGGCGCCGCACGTGTCACTTATTCTTCTTTGCAGATAGCCGGTGTCTGCGAAAAGCGCGACATCGCCGGAAGCTCCTCCCCCAGAAAGACCAGCTCCCGCATTAACCGCGGTAATATCTCCCCCCGCCGGCAAAGCGACGCTATTTCCGCCGGAAATAGAAAGAGTTTGCCCACTGATGGAAAGGGTTTGGCTGTCGGTACCGCTGGAGGGCCATGATGTCCTGCAGTCCCCTTTAAAACAGATTTTATCCTCCGATCTTAATTCAAAAGAATAAAGCCGGTAGAGCCACGAATTGGCATCGGGGTCAACGTAATAGCCGGGATTGTTGTAGTCGCGGAGAATTGGAATCTGAAGCTCTCCGCTTTTAGCTTGCGTTGAGCCGGAAACATTTAACGGAGCAGGAGTATTGCCCCAGGGAGGAGATTGCGAGGGCTCTGTAAACGCAAGCGCCTGCAACACCAAAAACGCAACTCCGAAAACCGCCACTTTAGCCACATCTTTTAATAAATTGTTAGTTTGGTTCTTCATAAGATTCATTATAAAGCAGGTGCGCCGGTGGGAGGAGGAGCGGAGCCCTCCGGAAGCGGTGTGGAAGATGGTGGTGTTCCTAATTCTTCAAGAGTGGGTGCATTAGTCGGCTCCGGCGCCTTGCTTGCTGGAAGAGGCGGGGCTTTAGTGGGCTCCGGGATAAACTCTTTCGTTTCCGGCAATGGCGGGGCGTTAGTTGGCGCGGGCACATAAAACGGCCTTTCTTCTTTTGCGGGTTCAATTCCGGACAATTGAGTCCAATAATAATAAATTGCCGCAATGGCCAAAGCCGCGATTAAAATCAGGGTGGTCGTTCTTATTGTTTTTGAAAATTGCTCTTCCATCCCAATTTTATTATATTTCCCTAAAATCCGGGCTGGTAAAATTTACTCTAAGCAGGACGTCAACAAAAGCGTCCGGCACGCCGCCGCTCGTCCCTTTAATTTTAATAGTGTAATTGCCAGGCGCGGTAGACCCCGGAACCGTGACCTTGAAGCTAAAACCGGACGAATAATGATCTTGATCCAGCGAAGCGGTTGCGAAACTGAAAGACGCGCCGGGAATATTCGGCGAGATGGATTGCGGAACGAGTATTACCGTGCCGGAAAACGCTCCGATCTTCTCAACCCAAATCGTCGTTGAATCGCTTGTTCCAGCGCCTACGCCAGTGACATTCACAGAGATGTCTTTCGTTCTGCGGAGTTTAAAGCTCGCCGCCGGAGGACAACTTGCCGGCGTCGTGAAATTGGCGGAAGAAGACCAGTTTGACCACGCGCCGGTTGAATCTTTTACCGCGACTCTGAAATAATACGTTGTGCTGAAAGAAAGCACATTCGGCGGGACAATAAAAAGTTTATTTGAAGAGTCTTGGTAAACGTCAACAATCATTGATGAAAAATCTGAATTGTTATCAACCTGTAATCTAAAAGACGCTTGCTGGTCGCCGTTTGGATCGGAGTAATTCCATTTAAGTTCAACCTGATGAGACGGGCAGAAAAAACTGGTGTCGGAGCCAAGCTCTAAAGCGTTGGGATCTGTAACAACAGGGCATGTTACCGGATCAGTGCAGCCTCCTCCGCCTCCTCCGCCTCCTCCGCAGTTGCTTGTGCAGACAGGCGGGTCTACAATAACGCTTTCGCACTCCGGAGTAATCCTACAACTTTCTCCCCCGCCGCCAAAGACGCACTGCTTCAATGAGTTGCAGGTAAATCCGCCCTCGGCTCTCACCTCCACTTGCACGAATCCTATGTTTGAAACCGCCCCTCTTGCGTCTGTGATTTTAAGCACCTCGTAAGTGAAGGTTTTGGATTGCTGCCCCTCAAGGTCATCGTTAAAAGTGTATTCTTGATTGAAATTGCAGCCGGACGGCGATGGCGGACTGCCAAAAGTTTTTTCAAAAGTCGGAGTTCCTTGATTGAGGTCGGCGTTCCACGCGCAACTTCCTCCGTTGGAAACTCCCAGAGTCGGGTGAGTCCAGCCGTCCGGGTCGCGGCTCGCGGCTCCATCTCCGGTTACATCTTCATCGGCAGAAAAGTAAATTCTGGTCGGGACCCCTTTTGTAACAATGATTTTGCTTGAGTAAGTTGAGCCGTCCGTTGAAATGCCGGCTTCGGCAACCGGAACGCGGTTTTCAGGGTCCTCAACCCTCTCTGCGCTCACGGAGCAAGTGTCGGACCTACTTGCGGAGTCAGTGAGAGTAACAACGTAGTTGCCGGGGGAAGAGTATCTTGTGATGAAAGAAGATCCCGCGCCGGAAGATGGAGTCCCCGAAGGAGCGGACCAGCTGTATGGAGATGAGCCGTCCTTGGCGGTGAAACCGAATGGATCGCCGACTTTCCCTGATTGAGAAGTTGGTTCGCATTTGGGAACAGATGGCGGTGATTGAGTAACATTAACCAAAGCCGAGTCGTTTGTTCCGAGATAAGTCGCGGTGATATTGGCATCCCCGGGCGATACACCCGTTACTATGCCCTTGGGAGAAATATTTGTTACGACGGCTACTGCGGGGCCTGAAGAAGACCAGGAAGCCGATTCAGTAACGTCTGTTTCCGGCTGTGGGCTGGAACCATCCGGGTCGTAAAGAGCTTGGAAAGGCATTTGCCCTCCGACTTCAAGATCGGCGGAATGTGGAACGACGCGCAGTCCGGGTTGAACAACTTCAACGCAGGCAAAGCCGGTGCCTTCGGCGTCAAATTGAACCCAGCCGGTAAAACCCAGACTATAATCAGTGCCGCCCCAGGCAAGCCCGCCCCAATCACAGCCGCTTGCCAAAACACCAAAATCTGAATTATCGCTTTGGACCTTTCCCCTAAGATGAATCCATCCATCCCAGCCGCCGAGTGTCTGACCTTCCGGCTCTATGGCGCGATAAGCCCTTGCCCAACCGGAAACAACTCCCGTTTCGCGATTCAATTTCGGCGCGCACGGAACCGCCGGCGGGTCCTGCGGACACCCCGCAACGTCCCCTGCGTTAAAACTTATCCATCCTGCATTGTCGGACCATGCTTCTCCGGAGAGATTTCCAGCTTGATCAACGCTAACGCCGTAATCTACGTCGCCATCATGATTTGTGGAATTAAAACTGATCGCGCCGATATTATCGGCCCATGCCCCGCCGGAGAGATTATCGTTGGGGCCGGCAAAGGCGGGCGCGGCAAAAAGAAAGAGAAAAGCAAAAGCTAAAAGCGGCTTGGCTAAAAACTTCATTAACTTAATTTTAAAAGACTTTGAAAAATGAGGCAATCCATTGATATTCACAATGAAAAAACCGGGCTATTTGCCAGCCCGGCGCCGCTGGTTCATTGCTGCACTTTAACCTGAACGTAGGGAGCAGGGTCCTCCGGCAAATCAACATTAATAATTCTAATGCAGGCAATGCTAAGCTCCACCTTGCCCTCGCCGCGATAGTTGGGTGTAATGCAGCCGTTTGGATAAGCTACAAGATCTATATTGGCGCTAGCGGATCGGGCTTCCCAGCAACCGCTTAATACCCAACCCTCCTCCTGATAGCATCTTACCCCGTCCATCTGCTTCCATTTATCAACAAACATTGAGCCCGCATAGGCACTGACACCATCCAGAGGCACAAAAGCGCTCGACGGCCCGCTGATAGCCACAATGGCCCCTCCACGTTTCGACTGCTCTCGCCGGAACCCCTGGGCAAACTCTATTTGTATTAACTTCGTAGCGGACCTCCAGGCGGCGAGACCCGAAGAATCGGAAGATGTCAGAACCTTACCTCCGGTAGCTCCGGTTGGCATCTTAAAGCCCAAGGTCTGTAAGGTACCGGCCACATCCAGTTTCTGCGAAGGAGAAGGATTGGCGGTCCCAATGCCAACCATGCTCCCCGGATTGGTCGCAAAATAAGCGCCGCCCCTAGATCCAAGACTGCCCGCTGTAAGCCCTCCAACTTTATCTTGCGATACAGATCCAACATTCAGGGGCGCCGGAACATTTCCGCCAGGGAACACCGCGGAAGGTCCGGTAATCGCGAGCGCCTGGAATGCCAAAAGCGCTCCGCCAAGAACAATTACTTTTAAAGACTCTTTTAAAAAGTTTTTCATATTATCGCGAGGGAGCAGTTAAACTTTTAATAACATCTTGCTCGGCTTTTTTAATTTGAGCGGGCGCGAGCTTGCTTTGTTCCAAACTTTTAATAACATCTTCCTCGGCCCTTTTAATTTCAGAGTCTCTTTGCAAATATGGTTCAAGCCTGCTCTCAAGGCCCCTGATCCGACTCCAATTAAAATAAAACCCGAAAACAAACCCGATGATGACGGAAATAACAACATAAAGCGCGAGGTTAAAATTAACTATGCTGACAGAATCATCGTTCATAGTATCACTTTGATTTTAAACTCATTGCGGCATCTAGCGCAAACAAAAGATATCCACACCTGCCCCAAATCCGATTTGGGTCAGTTTAGAAAAACAACATGCTCTGCATAATCGGATAATTCCGGGCGCGCTTCTCTCACAAATTCCCTATACGCCAGTTTGGTTTTAAATTGTGAAAGTATAGTCTCGTCTTTCAAAAGTCTGCCCCAGCGAGAATCGCCGAGGTAGTCTTGGTAGCTTGACCAAGGATATTTATACTCAATATTTTTCCATCCGCGTGCATCTTTTGGATTCAAGTGAATATAGCACGAAGCCCGCAAAAAATATTCATTATCATCCAAAAGCTTGGAATGAAATCTGCTTTCAAACACGTGCCCTCGGCGTTCGTACTTTAGATTTAGATATTTGGCATAGCTGATCATAAGCTTTTGCATAAATTTAGAAATATTTCCATCTCCACGCTCTCCCAAAAGCAAGTGGAAATGGGTGTTCATGAGACAAAAACAAACTATATCTACAAGCGGCTTTCCGATATCTACTGTCCCATCCCGTATGCCCCAAATCGGATTTAGGTCATTCTGGCGATCCAAACGAAGAACAGCGCCATCTCCATTAGCAGCGAAAAACGTGCATAAAAATCTTTTATAGTCCCACTCGTTACGAAAAAGCGCTAAATCACTTATTGTGTGCGCGTAAACATGATAAAAACTGCCAGTGATAAAAGGGTTTTTTCGCATATATCAATGCTATGATTATTATATGATTGCCCTAAATCGGATTTGGGTCAAGGATCAGAGGTGTAAGCATCCCTTGTGTATTTATTCCCGGCATCCCAGCTCATCCAAGACGTAAGGCCGGAGTCGTAAACCGCCTGAATCTGCGCACGGACTTTCGAGGCATCGTAATTTGCTCCCAAATCAAAATCCTGAATCCAAGGGCGGAGTTTGGAAGGAGTTGAAGTCGGCGCTGAAAGTCGTTCCACCGCCTTGTTCATTGAAAAACGCACTACCTCGTAAGGATGCGCCGCGGGATTTTTATAATTTTGAAATCCCGGCGGGTAGTGCGACGGATAAACCATTGGAGAAACATAATCAAAATGCGGGGCGATGCTTTCCAAAACCTGCCCGATGTTCAAATCGTCGGGATTGGTGGCAACCATTCCGAAAACATCCGCAGAGATTGGGACTGGCAGATCGCTTAGCGCATTACTTAAATAGGCAAAAAATTCTGACATGACTTCAACTTTATTTCTTTTGCCTGATACCGGAAACATTATGTCGGACATATTGCCGTCCGATGGATAGCGGATATAGTCAAAATTCAGCTCGTCAAACCCGGCTGCCTCCGACGCTTTGGCGACTTCTATTATATAGTCCCAAAATTCGCGCGCGCCCGGGTCTAGATATGAAAGCCCCTTTTTGTCTTTCCATACCGCTCCATTTTTTTTCTGCACGGCGATCTCCGGATGTTTTTTTGCGTAAAACGGGTCCTGAAACACGGCAATGCGGGCAATGGCGTAGATGCCGGCGTCGTGTAGCGTTTCAATAAAATCTTTCATGTCTCCCACGCGCATTTCCTCCGAACCGAATTCTTTTACTTTCTGATTCCCTGTGTTAAAAGAAACTCTGCCAGTGTAATCTTTTACGTCAATGACAATGCTATTGATTTCGGATTTTTTAACGAACTCAACCAGTTCTCTACGCCAATCTTTCGTGCCGGCAACCCAGCTGGTCATATAAATCGCCTTCACCGGTTCAGGGGTTTTTATGTGTTTTGGCTTTTCGGGTTCGGAAATGACAGCCGGAGTCGTCTGAAACGCGCCCCCGTCTCCCGCCCCGTAAGTTTTCACGAAAGACCACGATGCCGTCGCCACAAGCGCCACCCCAAGCACCGCGAAAGTCGCGTTGTGGCGGCCGAATGTCAGTTTATGAAAATATTTTTGACGTTTCATCGCGGTTCGCGCCTTTTTCTATAAGCTCCGACAATATTATTTTATCATTAAACCGGTTGATTAAAGTAGCGCCAACCAACCTGCCCGCTACGAAGAGAAGCCGCGCGCAATTATTTTCGCCGGAAATTATTTTTTCTTCGTCAAAACCCGCCGTGTCGCCCAAAGCAGTCAGCCGGAGGCCCAAATTGGATATGTTGTAAGCGGACACGGCCCGGAAAATCTTGCCGCCGCCCGCCATATTCAAAGCCGCGGTTTTGCCCTGCAAAAAGGCGTTCGTCCAATTGCCGACGATTCTTTTCTTGCCCAAAACAACGTCAAAAAACTCCGCTACGTCTCCCGCCGCGAAAGTATTGCTGTCGGAAGTTTTTAAAAACTCATCCGTAAGCACGCCACTGCCGACCTCAAGGCCAGGGAAAATATTCAAGCCGCTGGAAAGGCCTATTCCCAAGCACACCAGAGAGGTTTTAAAAAGAAAGTCCTCTGTATTTTTGTGAATTACGATTCCGTGCTTTTTAAAATTTTCCTCCAGAAGCTCGCCGCACGCCTTTCCAAATCTTTCCTCGCCCCAAACGTCTCCCTTCGCCGCAATATGGACGCCGACGCCGGCCAAGCTTAGAATTTCTATAAACTCAAGCGCGATGAAGCTCTCACCGGCGACCAGTGCGCTTTGGTGCGCACCGCTTGCCAATTCTTTTTTTATCAAATCCGCGTCTTCCAATGTGTGCATTCTCAAAATTTTTGCAGACGCAGCGGCCGACAAAAACGGCTCCGGCGGGGGCCGAGGCCGCCCGCCGGATGCAATCAGAAGTTTTTTATAAGACACGGCGAGTCCGGTCTCCGCGCGCACTTCCCTGCGCGCGAAATCTATTTTTACCGCCTTGGTAGAAGGATAAAAATCCAAAGCGCGCTTTTCGTAGTCGCCGATATTCCTCAAAAAAAGATTTTCGCGCGGGATAAGCCCCTTGAGGTATTTAGGGATCATAACGCGCGAATACAAAACATGCGGCTCGTCTTCCAAAATGACTATCTTGGCGCGCTGGTCAGCCTCGCGCAAAGTTTCCGCGGCGGCGGTCCCGGCAATCCCGCCGCCTAAAATTAAATAGTCTGCCTTTTCCACAAAAAATAAATCATAATTGCTTTTCCTCTTTTTCCGATGCCGACCAAAAAGAAAGGACAGCCACCCCTATGCCCAAAACAAACAGCGATATTTTATGCGCCCCCCAAGGAAAACTCAAATAAGGCAAAAGCATAATCAGAAGCCCCAATATGCCCGCTGTCCATTGTTTCCACATGGCTTTATAATAACACAAAAGCGCAAAAAACCCAGCCCCGACATGCGTCGGGGCTGGACTGACTCTCTAGATACCAAATAATTAGTACCTGCTTCGGAAACCGCCTCCTCGAGATTCGCGCGGAGGCCGCTCGGTCATCGGGCGGGCTTCATTCACTGTCACCCTTCTGCCGTCCAGCTCTTTGCCGTTCCACATCTCAATGGCTTTCTCGGCCTCTTCATCGGAAGACATCTCTATGAAGCCGAATCCTCTGCTTCTGCCGGTCATGCGATCCATGACCACGCTGGCAGAAGTGACGGCGCCCGCCTGCTCAAAAGCAGACCTCAAGCTGTCGTCGGTGGTGTTGTAGGAAAGACTTCCTACGTATAGCTTTTTTGCCATCTAAATAAACTAACCTAATAAACTACTGCTTCGTAGGAAGACCAACCTACTAAAGACAATAAGACAAGTGTACGCCCATATTATTCAAAAGTCAAGAAATTGTTTCCCCAGCTGCAAAACTTGCAGTCGCTGTGCGAAGCGGGCTTGGGGCCGCGCAAAAGCTGGACGGCAGATTTGAAAACTTTGTAGGCGGCTTCGGGTTCCACTTCAACCTTGCGCGGCTCAACGTTGAATGCGACTAAGGACGCCGGACGTCCGCTTGGACGTCCGGCGTCCAAGTCCAAAACCTCTTCAGGCGAATAAAAAAGCAAGTAAGCGAAATTTTTAGTTTTGTATCCGTTTTTTTGCAGCAAAAATGTGTAGCAATTTAATTGGTTCACATAATAAGAATGTGAATCATCTTTCGCCGCCCAGCCTCTAGTTTTATAATCAACGGGGATGTAAGAATTATTAGAAACCAAGCAGTCATCTAAAGCGCCCATCAGCTCCGCGTCCAATTTTTCGTCGCGCCATCTGATTCCTTTCATATTGAGCCGCCACTCGCGCAAAAATCTCGGGTCGTCTAAAAGCTTACCTTCTACTTTTCCCTCAATCTCCGGCGGGAGTGTGCCTTGCGCGCGAAACTTGTCAAAATATTTTTTGAGCACAGCGTCCATTCCCCCCGGCAAAGACGGAAAGGCGCCCGAGGGCCGGTGGATCCCGCGATTTTTTTCCAGCCAAAAGCATTTCGCGCACTCCAAAAAAAGATTGAGGGCGGACGGCGATAAAACTATTCTCCCGTTTTTATCTTTCACCATGAAAAAGCTGGTTGGTGTGCGGCATGCGATTGGCAAAAAGGAAAAATAGCGCCGCGCACGCCGCCGCGACAAAGCCGATAACAAAAAGCTTTTCTTGCGGGACGTAAAAAGCCCCCAAAACAAGCGCCGCCGTAAACGGCACCCGGGCAATATGGTAAAGCGCTTCGCGGCTCAAAATAAAAGCGCTGGCGTCCGAAACCGCTCCCGCGATTTTGTAGTACTGGCTGGACCAGGCAACCGTGAGCGATGAATAAGCCGCGTGCCCCAGTACGCTGCTCGCCGCGATAAGGTAAGCGGACTCCAAAAACGGGCGGTCTGCCCAAATTGCCGCGAATATTATCGCGGACCAAAAAAGCATCCGCCGCCTTTTGCCGTGGTCAGAAACAAAACCTATAAGATACGCCGCGACCGACCCCGCCAAAATTCCCAAAGAAACAACCCCGCCCAAATTCTCAATGCTGCCGCTGAACGCGAAGTACATAAAAAGCGGCCAAAAAATAAGCCCGATCATTTTTTCCGTTGCCATCCCGACTCCCGACAAAGTAAACGGAACGAGCTTTTTTTCTTTTAAAAATCCGAGCACGGCGCTCGCGGTGAGATTCGGCGAAAGCGTCCTCTTTGGGAAGAAAAAGAGCGGCAAAACGGCTAAAAACAAAAATGCCGACCCGGCGTAAAAAGTCCAAGCGAAGCCGAAAGAAACAATCAGCGCGGCGCCCAAAAAAGGCGAAGAAAACTGCGCCAAAGAGGCCAGCATGTGCCGGAGGCCCATCTCCTGGCCGAAACGCCCTTTGTCGGAAGCGCCCAAAAAATCAACGTGGTAGCCGGTGTTAAAAAACAGCATATTTGCCGCGAGCCCCGCGGGCAGGACATAAAATATGCGCGGGAAATCGCCCAAAAAGCCCAAACCGAAATAATAAAGTATCAAAAATGGCAGCGAAAGAAACATCATCATTTTGTCGCTTAATCTGCGAAGCGCCGGCAAAAACAAGAAAAGCAGAACCAAAAAATAAAGCGAGTTTAAAAAATAAAAAAACAAAATTTTCCAAAGCGGTATCCCCAGCTTCCAAAAATAAATCGGCACGAACACGCTGATAAGCCCCTCCGCGAAATAAAGCAGCGCAAGGGTAAAATGGAGCGATGTCACCTCGCGGCTACCGAAAAAATAGAAATGCTGCCGGTCAAAAATCATTATTGAAATTATAGCATAAAATAAAAACCCGGAATAACCGGATTAAAGCTTTCTATTGATTAAAACGCGCTGAATAAAAACCAATCCTCCGGCGGCAGGACTCGAACCTGCAACCCACTCCTTAACAGGGAGTCGCTCTACCTTTGAGCTACGCCGGAGGGCTGATTTTTAAATAGAGGAGCAAAGCTCCTCTTAAATATACTAATTTATTTCGTTTTCATCAATATAAGGAGTAGCCCGTTGTATCGCAATTTGCTATAATTAAAGCATTATGAAAGGTCTGCATATAGTCGCTTTTACGCTCCTTTTGGCCGGCGGGCTCAACTGGCTTTTGGTCGGGCTTTTCGGCTGGGATATAGGGGCGATATTCGGCGGCCAGGGCGCCTTGGTTTCCCGCGCCATCTACGTGCTGGTTGGGCTTGCGGCGATTTCCGAAATCGTCTCGCACAAATCCAACTGCAGGGCGTGCGGCGGACCAAGCCCGATGGCCTAGCGGAGCTCAAATAGGGCCGTGTTTTTATCTTCATTTTTTAATGAGTAGTTTTTGCTTGCCAAAAGGTAATTATAAAAGACCTGCGTTTCGCTTTTGGGCAAAACAACGTAGCGCGCTTTGAAATTATTTTTTAAAACGGCGTAAGTGTCTTCTATTGCTTTCTCGTCGCACGATGTCGCGGGGCAGGTCCACTCTGCGGTTTTGCCGGTTTCCAAGTAATACGCTTCCCAATAAAGCTTCGGGTCATAAGCATATTGGAAAATCGGGTCCATGCCGCTGACATAATAATTTTTCCGGTCCCAGAAAAATAATTCCGGAAAATAATCCCATCCTGCGTTAAAAACAATGTCGCCGGCGCGGGAATTGTTTTTTAGCCACTCCCCAGCGCCCCGGAAGCGCTCCGGGCTCCAATCCGCCGTTTTTAAAAATTTGTCATTTTGGTACAAACTCTGGCCCGCCATAAAAAGCGCGATTATAACGGCCGCGCTCAAGGCCCAAATGCCAAACTTTTTGGCGCGCGGATAAATGAAAGCGATAAAAATAACTCCGAAGGCCGCCCAAAAATCAAACGAGCGCTGGGCGATAAAAACGGTCATTAAAAAGAAAATGGCGGAAAGAGAAAAACTGCTCCACAAAATCAAACTTTTTTGCGGTTGTTTAAAAAAAATATAAATTGCCAAAAGCCACAAAAGCGTAAACGGCAAAAACAAGTAAAGTGTCTGCCAGCCCAAAGGATAAAGCTCAAGCCCGAAATTTAGCGGGATGCCCCTGCTTTTTGCGAGCATAAGCTCAACTATCTGGATATAAGCGAGTTTCGCGGCGCCCAATGGATTGGGGCGCGCGAGCCAACCCAAAATAAGCCCGCCGATTGAATATAAAATAATGCGGAAATCAAAAAACTTTTTTGAAAGAAGTTTTGCGATAGCAAAAATCCCCAAAATCAGGAGGGTTGACCAAAATAAGCTCAAGTGGAAAAACGCGACGGCAAAAGACGCCCAAAAAACTCCCCAGACGCTTCCCGTAACCGCGAAAGAAAAAGCCAGAACATCAAACGCGAGCGAAAGCGAGTGCGGGCGCGCCGTGGTCATATGAAAAAGCGCGAAAAATCCAGAAAGTAAAAATAAAAACGGCCAGATGTATTTTGCCGCGGCCCCCAGGCGCACCGATGAGAAGTAAAAATTTATAAGCAGGAGCGAGGTTACAAAAACTCCAGCAAGGCGCAAGCCGAAAATCGGGTCGGAAAACAAAGTGAACGGAATCAGCAAAATATGGAAGCCGTACCATATGTCCGCGCCGTATTTGCCGATTACGGAATACGGCAGCCACGGAAAACCGGAGTTAAAAATTCCATTATCTCTATATATCTCGGCGTGGGCAAAATGATAAAGCTGGTCCCCCTCCGGCCTTAATGGATAGTCGAAGTGCAAAAACGCGGCAAAGAGCGCAGCCGCCAGAAAAAAACAAAAAAACGCTTTAATACTCATGCAATTTTATGACTTTGTGGTGCTGGCGGATTTTTTCTATCGCTTTCGCTTCAATCTGGCGGATTCGCTCGCGGGTCACGCCGAATTCTTTCCCGACTTCCTCCAAGGTGTGGGTGATGCCGTCGTCCAAGCCGAAGCGCATGCGCAAAATCTTCTGCTCCCGGGGCATAAGGTCAACCATAATTTCCCGAAGGTGGTCTTTAAGCAGTTTCCGCGCCGCCTCCTGCGCTGGCGTGAGCATTTTTTCGTCCGGAAGAAAGTCGCCAAGCGTTGAATCCTCGTCGTCTTCCCCTACCGGCGCCTCCAAAGAAACCGTGTCCTGCGAAATTTTTTGGATATGGTGAATTTTTTCCACCTCAACATTCATCTCGGCCGCCAATTCCTCCGCCAGCGGCTCCCGGCCCAAATCCTGCGTAAGGCGCCGTCTCACCTGCTGATATTTTGAGATAGTTTCAACCATGTGCAC
Source organism: Candidatus Giovannonibacteria bacterium RIFCSPHIGHO2_01_FULL_45_24 (assembly GCA_001778495.1). Lineage (GTDB taxonomy): Bacteria > Patescibacteriota > Minisyncoccia > UBA11713 > 2-01-FULL-45-33 > MFHE01. The sequence goes on along the minus strand of MFHE01000002.1, from coordinate 56,373 downwards.
TGGTATGCGGATGGTTTTCCCTTGGTCGGCAATCGCGCGGGTAACCGCCTGCCTTATCCACCAGGTGGCGTAGGTTGAGAACTTATAGCCCTTCCGCCAGTCAAATTTCTCCACGGCTCTGAAAAGCCCCAGATTCCCCTCCTGAATCAAATCCAGCATGGTGAGGTTCGGCGTCCGCCCAACGTATTTTTTGGCGATGGAAACCACCAGCCGCAGATTTGCCTGCGCCAGCTGGTTCTTGGCGTCCTCCTCGCCGGCTTCAATTTTTTTAGCGAGCTCTTTTTCCTCTTCGCCCGAAATCAAGGGTATGCGCCCGATTTCTTTCAAATACATCTGCACAGAGTCGGCGGCGGGGATGTCTTCGGTGGCCAAAACGCTTTGGCGCGATTTCTTGCGCCCCGGTTTTCCTTCCGCTTTTTTTTCTATGGGAACTTCCAAAAGCTCCATCCCTTCAAGCACGTCCACGCCAGCCACCTCCAGCCGAGAATAAAGGTCTTCCAAAAAAATCACATTGTACTCAACGTGCGGGAAAGCCGAAAGAATCTCCGCGTAAGTCAAAAAACCGCGTTCTTTGCCTTTTTTAAAGAGCGCCTCAACCCTTTCCTCGCTGAATTCTTTTTTCAGCTCCGCCTTGCTTAACCCCGACGGCGCGCGTTTGGGCTTTTTTGCGAGCGCTTTAATCCTCTTGGCCTGCCTCGCCGTCAGCCTCGTCAAGTCTAGACGGGAGTCAAGGCGGGCCGATTTTTTCGGCTTACTTTTTTTCTTTTCCTTTTTCGTCATATTTGATTTAATTCTTTGGAAATTTTATGAAATTCCCCCAGGAGCGTTTTTAGATTTCCCGCGCCTTTGCGCTCCGCGCCGCTTATCTCTCCGGAAAGCGCAACCAGACGCTCTTTTAAATACTCTTTTTTAAGCTCCCGCTGGCATTTTATGAATTCCACTTCGGCGTCAGCGAGATTGTTGAGTAAAATTTCCGCGAAGATGGCTGTTTTGTTGCTCTGGGCGAGCAGATTTTGAAAGGCCGGGTCAAGTTTTTGGGAAAGCGCCGGATATTCCGCGGCGATGGCTAAAATCCTGCCCTCAAGCAATGATTTTCTGTTATTATTGCGCGCGGATCCTTGCTCATCTCCGAAAACATTTTCTCCTTCCTGTGAAAGGGCGGTATTCGCTTTTTTCAAAGCCGCCCAGACGGCTTCTTCTTTTATATTTAAAATATTGCTCAATTCCCTCGCCCAATGCGCGCGCTCAAGCTCGCCCAAGGACGCAACCACCGGCAAAACCGTTTTTTGAATTTCACGTTTGGCTTCCGGGGAGGCAGGGTGGAATTTTTTCACGGCCGAATCCAGATAAAATTCAACAATATGGCGCGAAGCGGAAACGGCTTTTTGCCAAATCTCCGGATTTTTCGCGACTGCTTCGGCCGGGTCCTTAACGCCCAACCCTCCGGCCACTCTCACCTCAAATCCGCGCTCCAAGGCCAAAGCAATGCCGCGTTTTGACGCCGACTCGCCGGCCGAGTCGGCGTCAAAAGAGAAAATCATCCTATCGGCAAGCCGTTTGATTGTCTTTAGCTGGTCTTCAGTGAAAGCCGTTCCGGAAGATGCCGCGACATTTTTTACCCCGCCCTGCCAGGACATAATCGCATCCATATAGCCCTCAACCACAACGCACTCTTTTTGGCGCATAATTTCCGTTTTTGATTTGTTGAGCGCATACAAAGTTTTGCTTTTTTGGTAAAGAATAGTTTCCGGCGAATTTACATATTTTGACTCGTTATCTTTTTCCGGAAAAATTCTCCCGCCGAAAGCTGCTACCCTGCCGTTGTAATCAAAAATCGGGAACATTATCCGCCCGCGAAAGCGGTCGTAAAAATCGCGCTGATTTTTGACAACAAGCCCCGATTTTTCTATCTCCGCCGCGGAAAAATCCTTGTTTTTTAAATGAGCGGAGAGAGAGCGCCATTCATCCTGCGCGTAACCCAAGCGGAATTCGCGGATGGTGTCATCAGTCAGGCCACGCGCATGAAGATACTTAGCAATCGGATTGCTAAGTGGACTTAGCAATCCGATTGCTAAGTTAGATTCAAAAAATTTCGCGGCTTCTTCCAGAAGCGCGAACTGCCGCGCGCGCTCCGTGCGAAATCGCGGGTCTTCGTGCTTGAGCTCCACTCCGGCGCGGTCGGCCAAAGTCCGCAGAGCGTCCGCGAACTCCACCCCTTCAATCTGCTGGATAAATTCAAAAATGTCCCCGCCCTTGCCGCAGCCGAAGCAATGCCAGATCTGCCTGGCCGGAGAAACGTTAAAAGACGGCGTCCGCTCGCTGTGGAACGGGCAAAGCGCCCTGAAATTGGCGCCGGCTTTGGCAAGCCGGACATACGAGCCCACCAAATCCACGACATTTACGCGGCTTTTTATTTCTTCAATTTGAGAGGGCATAAGGTGCGATTATTATAACACGCTTTCATTTTTTACCATATACCCTTTTCCTTCCTGATTCCATTAAGATACGCTTCAATCCGCCTGCGGTTTGCCGGCGAGAGCGTTTTTGGCAAATTATCAAATTCAAAAAATCCCCGCTCCATAATTTCAAAACTTGGGGAAAATTTAAGATTGCCGCCGAAATCTTCCGTAAAAAGAACCGTGACCGTGTCCCGCTTGCCCATAAGTCCGTGATAAGTGCCCAGCTCCCCGCCGAATGAATTGACCGCAAGCCCCGTTTCTTCCAGAACTTCCCTCTTGGCGGCTTCTTCCAACGTTTCATTCGCGCCCACTCCCCCGCCCGGCAACGTCCAAACTCCGGGAGCGTACCAATGCCGCACCAAAACAACGCGCCCCTCGCGGACAAGAATAACTCGCGCGCCGTGCGAAGTGCGCTCCTGTCCAAACACGCGCCGCGCCAAATACCGCGCCGCGTGCGCGGCAAAAAGCGCCGCAAGCGAGCCATAAAAAAATATTTTTTTAAGACACTTCACAACAGTCATCATTTGTTTTTCGGAAGGAGCGAGATTCGAACTCGCGATCCCGTTTCCGGGATGCTCGCTCTCCAAGCGAGTGCCTTAGACCGCTCAGCCACCCTTCCATAATCCCAATAATTTTTTAAACTTTATCACGGCTGTAAAAAATTCCTTTCAACATCAAAAGAAGCCCGGAAATCGCCAGCACCTCGGCGGCCGCCGCAATACCAAAAGAATAAAACGGAAAAACTGAAAATTCAAAGGCGAAGACAGCCGCAAAGCCCAGCACAAAAGTCCCGTAGGAAAGCCATCTGGAACGCCGGCGCAAAAATTTATCTTCCAGGCGCAAACTTTGAATAAACATAACCAAGGCAAAAAACATGCCGGAGAACCCGCCGACAAGCCCGACGAGCAGGCGGGCCCACGGAGCGCCGCCGTGACTAAAAGCAATCAGCCGCTGGCCCGCCAAACCAATTTCCCAAATTCTGGCCGCGTCTCCGGACAGCAAACTGACCAAAAACACAACGACCCCCGTCGCGGCAAGAAGCAATTGCAGCGGGAGCAAAAATTTCTTCCAGCCGATCAGGGCGAATAAAATTCTTATAAAATAAGAAAGCGCGAGATAAAGGACGAGATGCCCGAAAACAAAAAAGAGCTGCACTATTTTCAAATCGCCGTGGAAAACAACCGGAGCCGCCAAAAAAGCAAAAAATACGGTAAAAAGCAGATAAAAATAGAAAAAATCCCTGACTAAGACGTTGGGTTTTTGTTTATGCGACCGCCGCAGGCGCAAAGCGGCAACCAAACAGGCGGCCGTATTAAATACATCAAAGAGCGAAGAAACAAAAATATTCACGATTCTTTATACGCTCATAGCCCTTAATGCCCTGATTCTTTCTTCAACCGGCGGGTGGGTCATAAAAAATCTGGTTATGCCGTAGCGCTTTTTTTTGAGAGGGTCCGCAATCCAGAGATGCGCCATGGTAGGAATTGCGTTGCTAACCGGCATAGGCGATTTTGAAATTTTCTCAAGCGCCCGCGCCAGCCCCTCCGGGTACCTTGTTAAAAGTGCGCCGGAAGCGTCAGCTAAAAACTCGCGTTTCCGGGAAATCGCAAGCTGCATCAAAGTCGCCGCAATCGGCGCGAGGATTGAAAGCGCGACGCCGATTAAAATCAGAGCGTTGCCACCCCTGTCATTATCCCTCTGGCGGAAACCGCCGAACCAAATGCTTCTCATAAAAAAATCCGCGAGCAGAGAAATAAAACCGGCCAAAATCACCGCAGCCGTGTTTAAAAGCATATCGCGGTTTCCGATATGCGAAAGTTCATGCGCCAATACCCCCTCCAGCTCCGAGCGGTCTAAAATATCCAAAATGCCGGACGTCACCGCGACGACGGCGTGCTTGGGATCTCTCCCCGTGGCAAAAGCGTTCGGAGACCCGTCCTCAACCAAATAAAGCCGCGGCATGGGGAGCCCGGCCGTGATAGTAAGATTTTCCACGATGTTATAAAGTTCCGGCGCGTCTTTTTTTTGAAGCGCTCGCGCGCGCGTCATCATAAGCACGATTTTGTCCGAATACCAATAAGAAATTATGCTCATAAAAGAGCTGAAAATAACCGCAAAAAGTAAAATGGAGGCGTTGCCGTAAATTTGCGAAAATATCCATCCTAAACCTATAACCACGAGCAAAAAAACTCCGAATAGCGCGAAGGTCTTTCTGATATTTGAATCGCGGTGCGAGTAAATGGTCACGTTTAAAACTTAACCTTCACGGGTTCTTTTTCGGTTTGTGATTCTACGCCGAAAAATTCCATTTTTGAAAATCCAAACCGGCCGGCGACGAGGTTCGCCGGGAAAGCGTCGATTTTGGTATTCAGCTCCATAATATTGCCGTTGTAGAACCTGCGCGCCGCCTGAATTTTATTTTCCGTGTCGGCAAGCTCTCTTTGCAAATCCAAAAAATTAGCGTTGGCTTTCAAATCCGGATAATTTTCGGCCACGGCAAAAAGGGTTTTTAAATTTAAAGATAAGACGTCCTCCGCTTTAGCTTTTTCGTTAAGTCCGCCGGCTGGCGGATCGCCCAAGGAAATTGCTTTAGCGCGCGCCATTGTCACATTTTCAAAAACCTGTCTCTCGTGCTGCATATAACCTTTTACGGTTTCCACGACATTCGGGATTAAATCATACCGGCGCTTGAGCTGCACGTCAATATCCGAAAGCGCTTCCTTCGCCCGATAACTCAAAGTCACCAGCCGGTTATAAGCCCAAATGACCCAAAGCGTGATTAAAACCGCTATTCCCAAAATCCAATATAAAATGTTCATGGCTTAATTATAGCAAAAAGGTAAAAAATTAAAAGAGGGCTTTTAGGCCCTCAAGCGAATAAACTCACCAGCGTCCGGCGGCACGCATAATCCTGCGCCGCAGTCGCCTGTCGTAGCCGCCCGGGTATCTGTCCGCGGCATGGTTGATTTTTTCTCGCAGCGCTGCGCGGATTTTTACAAGCCTCGCCGCCTTACGCACTTCAAACGATGGGTTGTAAAAAATCTGACGCCGATGAACACAGAGGAGCGTTATAGGACAATATCTGCCCCCGTCCCCATCGCCAAGGCGAAATCTTAGCCGGCTGTCTCTTTCTAAAACCGATTTACAACGAAGCTTCCTGACGGCTTCGCGTAAGCCCTTCAAAAACTGCTTTTCATCAATCATTTTTGCCCGCCTCCTTCCGAAATCAAAATTTTGCGTCTAGGCACACACTAGCGCAAAAGCCATATCAAATCAATAGTCCATATGGCCGCCGCCCATGCCTCCCTGCCCCGAGCTTGTTGATGGGTTTTTCTCCGGAATTTCGGTGACGGCCGCGCCGACGGTAAGATAGTTCGCGGCGACGGAAACGGCGTTCGCAAAAGCGGTTTTTACGACCTTAAGCGGGTCAATGATGCCGGCTTCTTTGAGGTCGCCGATTTTATTGGTTACGGCGTTAAACCCCAGCCATTGCGCTTTGTTATTCTCTCCCTTGTTTGCCTTTTTTTGCTTTACCAATTCATCAATAATTTTATTTACGGATTCTCCGCTATTTTGAATGATGGCTTCTACGGGTGCTCTTAGCGCTTTATTCAAAATTCCAGTAGCGGCCAGGGTAGCAGAAACGGCATGCTCAATAATTTCTCCTTGAGCCGAAACAACCAAATTAAAAAGCGCGATGCCTCCGCCGGGGACAATTCCTTCCTCCATCGCGGCGCGGGTTGCGGCCACAGCATCTTCCACTCTTTGTTTTAATTCTTTTTGTGCGGATTCGGTCGGAGCGCCGACTTTGATTACCGCAACCCCGCCGGAGAGCTTGCCCACACGCTCCTGCAAATTTTTCTTTTCGTATTCCGAGTCCGTCTTTTTGATTTGCGCGCGGATTTGGGCAACCCTTTCCTCAATCGCTTTTTTGTCTCCCTTTCCGCCAACAATTGTGGTATTGTCCTTATCGGCGACGACTCTGTGCGCGTGGCCTAAATGGCTCACCTCCGTGTTTTCCGGCTTTCTTCCCAAGTCCTCGGAGATAAATTCCGCGCCGGTCACAACGGCGATATCCTGCAGCATCTCTTTTCTCCTGTCGCCGAAGCCTGGCGCTTTTACTCCTAAAACATTAAGCACGCCTCGGAGTTTGTTAACCAAAAGGGCTGCCAGCGCCTCGCCCTCAATTTCATCGGCGATCAAAACCAGCTCTTTTTTGCCCGTCGCCAAGATTTTTTCCAACAATTTCAAAATATCCTGAATGGACGATATTTTTTTGTCGGTCACCAAAATATAAGGGTCCTCCAGCTCCGCCGCCATCTTCTCCTGATTTGAAATCATGTAAGGAGAGACGTAGCCGCGGTCAAACTGCAGACCTTCAACCATTTCATGCGAACTGCCGACGGTGTTGGAATCCTCAATCGTCACAACGCCGTCCCTCCCGACTTTGGACATCACTTCTGCAAGAAGTTTCCCTATCTCGGCGTCTTTCGCCGCAAGCGTCGCCACCTCCTGCAATTTTTTATTGTCGGAAACGTCTTCTTTTTGCTGCTCCAATTCCTTCACCACCGCCTCGCTCCCTTTTCTAAGTTCCTCAGCGAGCTGGATTACGTTAAAGCCCTTTTCATGAATCGCCCGCTCGCCTTCTTCAATAATCGCGTGCGCCAAAACAACCGCCGTGGTCGTTCCGTCGCCCACGCGGTCGTTGGTTTTGTCGGCTGCCTGCTTGATAAACTCCGCGCCCAAATTTTCCCATTTGTCCGAAAGTTCAATTTCTTTGGCCACGGTCACGCCGTCAAAAGTCACCTGCGGGGCGCCATATCCTTTTTCAATAACCACCGCCCGGCCCCGCGGGCCCAAAGTCATCCGCACAGCTTCCGCCAGCTTGTCTATGCCCTTTTTGATGGCGCTTCGCGCCGATTCATTAAATAAAATTTGTTTTGCCATGTTATTCAATTATTCCTAAAATATCCTCCTCCTTCGCTATTAAATATTCTTTGTCGTCAATTTTTATCTCCGTCGGCCCGTATTTGGAAAATAAAACTCTGTCTCCGGCTTTCACGGAAAGCGGCTGCAATGTTCCGTTCTCCATTCTTTTCCCTTCTCCCACAGCAATAATCTTCCCTTCCTGCGGCTTTTCCTTGTCCGCGGTGTCCGGTATTAAAATCCCGCCCTTTGACTGCTTTGCCTTTTCCTCATCAGAAAGCGGCTCAATCAAAACCCTGTCGCCCAATGGTTTTATGTTCATAAGCATAATGCTAATCTACTAATTTCATCCGAATGCTACGAATAGTGTTAGCACTCCTGACCTCCGAGTGCTAATGAGATACTATCAGAACGCCCTTTCGGGGTCAACCCCGCACCTTTTGAGTCTAGTTAGGCAGCACTAAGGCTATTTTTTATTTTACGCTTAAGTTGAGCATAAACTTTGCCAAAATGTTTAAGATTATGCTCACGATAAAGAGCGTCTTCTTTCAAAAAATAGCCTTCTACATAAACAAATTTCCACGGCATATAACGCGCGGTGGACGGTGATTTGCCAGTGTTATGTTCAGATAGTCTTCGCACTAAATTTGATGTGCTGCCTATGTACAACGAATCATTCTTTTTGCTCTTGATAATATAAACCCAGTACACAAAGCAATTGTTACAAAACAAAAGGTGCGGGGTCAAGGTTTCTCCCCCGCTGTGGATTTAAAAATAAATCCGTTACTTTCGTAGATTTATTTTTCTAAACCGTATTCTAACAAACATTTTTTATAAATCACTTCACCTGACGTTTGTTCTGGTAGACGTCCGGACGACGAAGCTTTTATGGGTTCTCTTAAATACTGTGAGCATTCATTTCTAATCCGGGCTGGTCTTAATTGGAACCAATAAAAAGCGCCAACAATAGAGATAACAAAAATAACCAATAATCCAATTTTAAACCAATTTTCTTGGATAAATTTTTTCATAAGTTTATGGTACTGCTGTTTATCCCAACAATCAATAGCTCTGTTTTTGCTTGATTTATTATGCGACACTTTCGCACGATCGGAAGAAAGTGTCGCCCATATAACCACTATGATATATCATATCTTGAATTTGCAGTATTCGCGCTATAGCAAATAAACTGCAAATTGGTAAATTACCACAAAATCGCTAAATAACCTTCCTTAACCACGCCCCGGTGTATGATTTTTTGTGCGCCGCGATTTCTTTGGGCGCGCCTTCGGCGATAATTTCGCCGCCGTTGCCTCCTCCGTCCGGACCGAGGTCAATTATCCAATCGGCGTTTTTTAAGACGTCCATATTATGCTCAATCACCACGACGCTGTTGCCCTTGTCCACCAAGGCGCGGAGAATATTTAATAATTTTTGAATATCGTCAAAATGGAGGCCGGTTGTTGGTTCATCTAAAATATAAAGGGTCCTGCCCGTCGCTTTTTTAGAAAGTTCAAACGCGAGCTTCACTCTCTGCGCTTCGCCTCCCGAAAGCGTCGTCGCGGGCTGGCCAAGCTTCATATATCCCAACCCGACGTCTACCAAGGTTTTCAAGCGCTGCTCAATCTGCGGAATGTCTTTGAAAAATTTATGCGCTTCTTCAATGGAGAAATCCAGAACATCGGCGATGTTTTTATTCTGGTATAAAATCTCAAGCGCTTCTTTACTGTATCTTTTTCCGTGGCACTCCTCGCACTCCGCGTAAATGTCCGGCAAAAAATACATTTCTATTTTTTTCACTCCCTGCCCTTCGCAAACCTCGCACCTTCCGCCTTTTACGTTGAATGAAAACCGGCCGGATTTGTATCCCCTCGCACGCGCCTCCACAGTGCGCGCGTAGATTTCGCGCATAAATGAAAACACTCCAGTGTAAGTCGCGGGGTTTGAGCGCGGCGTGCGGCCTATGGGCGACTGGTCAACTAAAACCGCCTTATCAATATGTTCCAATCCCTCAATTTTTTTATGTTTGCCTGGCTCTTCTTTTGAGCCGTAAAAATATTTAAGAAGCGCGCGCGCTAAAATATCGGAGATAAGTGAGGATTTTCCGGAGCCGGAGACGCCGGAAACCACAACCATCTTGCACAAAGGAATTTTCACGTCAATGTTTTTCAGATTATGCTCGGAAGCGCCTCGTATGAAAAGCTCGGTCTTTGCCGCAGGCTTTGCAAGGACACGCATAGAAGTAACTTCTTTCTTCCCGCTCAAATATTCTCCTGTCAAAGTTTTTGCTTTCAATAGCTCGCGGTACTCTCCTTCAAAAATAACTTTCCCGCCGTGCTTGCCCGCGCCAGGGCCCAAATCAATTATCCAATCGGCCTCTTTCATTGTTTCAGCGTCGTGCTCCACAACTAAAATCGTATTCCCCAAATCACGAAGATTTTTTAATGTTTTAATCAGCCGCGCGTGGTCGCGGGCGTGAAGCCCAATTGAGGGCTCGTCCAAAACATAAACAACTCCCGTGAGAGACGAACCGATTTGGGTGGCAAGCCGCACTCTCTGCGCCTCGCCACCTGCCAACGTGGTGGATTCGCGGTCTATGGTCAGATAATCCAAGCCGACCTCCAGTAGAAATTCCAGCCTGCGCGAAATTTCTTTAAGAAGCGGACGCAAAGCGCCGCCCGGCGGGAAGAAACCTGCGGGCGGCGTTGAGGAAAGCGACGGGGTAAAAAAGTTCTTTGCCTCTTCAATAGTCAACGCCGAAATCTCGGAAATATTTTTGTCAGCGTAAGTCACAGCCAGCGCTTCCGGCTTAAGCCGCCTGCCCTTGCAAACCGGGCAAACTTCCACTCGCATATATTTTTCAATTTCCTCCCGCGTCCATTCCGATTCCGTTTCCTTCCACCGGCGCTTCAAGTTTTCGATTACTCCTTCGAAAACTTGTCCCGAGCTTGTAGAGGGATCTCCATTTAAAACAATTTTTTGAATATTCGGCTGGAGCTTCCCGAATGGCGTGTTAAGAGAAAATTTATGCCTCTCCGCCAAGTCCGACAAAATCCACCAATACCATGACTGCCTGCCGACTTTGTGAGACGCAGTTGCCCACGGGCGGATAGCGCCCTCCGCCAAAGTCAGATTTTTATTCGGGATAACTAAATCCGGCTCAACTTCTAAAGTGCTTCCCAAGCCGGTGCAATGCGGGCAGGCGCCATAGGGAGAATTGAAAGAAAAAAGCCGCGGCTCAATTTCCGGAAGCGAAATCCCGCAATCCGGGCAGGCAAAATGCTCGGAAAAAATGGCCTCGTTTATCAACACCAGCCCTTTCCCTATCTTCAGCGCAGTCTCCAACGATTCTCTTAATCTTGGCCTATCCAATTCCTTGTCAATGATTAACCTGTCCACTACGACTTCGACATTGTGCGCTTTTTTCGGGTCTAAAGATTTATCTTCGGCTTCGTCCAAGCGCATAATTTCGCCGTCAATGCGCACCCGCAAAAATCCTACGCGGCGCACCATTTCCAAAACGCTTTTGTGCTCGCCCTTTTTGCCCCTGACCACGGGCGCCAAAATATTTATCTGCGAACTATTTTTCAATTTAAAAATGTGCTTCAAAATTTCATCCGCGCTCTGCTTGCCTATTTTTTTGCCGCATTTTGAGCAATGCGGGCTTCCGGCGCGCGCAAAAAGTATTCTTAAATAATCATAAATCTCCGTAATCGTCCCCACGGTTGAGCGCGGATTTTTTGTGACGCTTTTCTGGTCAATGGCGATGGCCGGCGAAAGGCCGGAAATTGATTCAACATCTGGCTTTTCCTTCACGCCTAAAAATTGCCGGGCGTAAGAAGAAAGCGATTCAACGAACCTCCGCTCCGCCTCGGCGTAGACGGTGTCAAAAGCCAGAGAAGATTTTCCCGAACCGGAGATGCCGGTGATTACCACCAATTTATTTTTTGGAATATCCAAATCAATATTTTTCAGGTTATGCGCCCTGGCTCCCTTAATCCTTATAAAATTTTTGCCGTCCTCTTTCGCTTCCATAAAGTTTTAATTATACGGCTCTTGTCAAGAACTTGCAAGTATTATAGGATAGCCCAAGAAAAGGGGGGTCAATAATGAATAAAATGTGGTGGTTCTATTTCCTGTTCTTTTTTTTATGGCTTGTCCTGCCGCTTCCGGGATGTGCTTTGCTGACGCCTCCGTCCGAAGAAGAACTCCGTCGCTGGGTGATGACGGAGGAAGGAATAGATGGGAGGATTGTCTCGGAAAAGTTCCAGAAAAATCCTTTTGTCAATCAGATCTTCGGACGGTTTGTCATCTGCACAAAAGATGGACGGCAACTTCGCGCCTTGGCGAGTTTGAGTCGAAATAATGGTTTTCGTATCTCCAAATCTGGCACCGGAGTTCCCTGCACAGCGAGGTAATCTTTATGGAAGAAACTCTCAAGAGCATAAAAGAAATCGCCCGCTATCTTCAGGTGAACAAATTCACCATTTACCGCCTCGCTGCCAAGAAAAAAATTCCGGCTTTTAAAGTCGGCGGCCAATGGCGCTTTAAGCTTGAAATGGTGGAGAAATGGTTAATGAGTCATTCCAATCTCACACTAGCCAAACGCCGCAGGCGAAGATGAAAACATCCCATCTCGCTTGCGGCTTTCTTTTTTATAGTTATGTTATTATCCATTCATGCTCACCAAAAAGGACTTTAAAAAAGCGCCAAATGCGCCCGGGATTTATTTTTTCCGAAACAAAAGTGGGGAGATTCTATATATAGGAAAGGCGGCGAATCTGCGCGCGCGGATCAGGTCATATTTCGGAAAAGCGGTTAAACCGCCACTTGGCGGTTTAACCGCCAAGTTGATTGCCTTGCTAAAAAAAGCCAAAATATTGGATTGGGAGGTTTTAAACTCCGAAACCGAGGCCTTAATCCGCGAAGCGGGGCTCATTAAAAAACACCTGCCGAAATACAACGTGCTGATGCGCGACGATAAGCAGTATTTTTATGTCGGGTTCTCTAAAGAAAATTTTTCAAAGATATTTATCACGCATCAGAAAAACCGCGAAGCCGACTACATCGGCCCCTTCACTGAAGGCGGGGTTTTACGCTCGGCGCTCAAGACCTTGCGCCGCGCTTTTCCCTACTGCACATGCAAAAAACCTCACAGGCGGCCGTGCCTTAATGCGCGCATTGGGAGATGTTTGGGCTATTGTTGCGTAGCGCAGAAAGCCCTGCTTTTAGAGCAGGATCTTTCTGCGCTGGGGAAATACCAAAAAAACATCCGCGCAATCAAGCAAATACTCTCCGGCAACAATAAAACTCTTGCCCGCGCGCTCAAAAAAGAAATGCGCGAACTCTCCGACGCCAGAAAATACGAAGAGGCCGGCAAAATCCGCGACCAAATCCGCGCGCTGGAAAAAATCTTTGAACACAGGGGAGTAATTAAACAGGACCTTCCGACCGAATTCGCCAAGGCCAGCAGGGCCTTGGAATCAATTTTGGATATTCCCGCAATAAATAGAATAGAGTCCTACGACATCGCCAATATTCATGGCCAATTCGCCTACGGCTCTATGGCCGTTTTCGCTGACGGCAAAATTCAAAAAAATTGCTATCGGCTGTTTAAAATCAGAAGTATTAAAACCTCAAACGACCCGGCGATGCTCCGCGAAATTATTTTCAGACGACTAAGACATAAAGAATGGCCTTACCCGCAAGTGATTATTGTTGACGGCGGCAGGGCACAGCTTAGCGCGGCCTTGGCGGTTAAACCGCCAAGTAAAATAATCGCTCTCACCAAAAACAAAAAACATATTGGTGACCATATTTTTATAAATGGTAAAACGTCTCCCGTCCCCCTTCCGCGCCTCCCCGAACCGCTCAAAAATTTTATTTTAATGCTGGACTCCGAAGCCCACCGCTTCGCGATTTCGCATTATAGAAAATTACACAGAAAGCGCTTGTTGACATAGCCCTTGCCACATGCTAACCTTAATAAATAATGCGTAATTTACTCCTCTGGGCTCAAATCATGATTTCCGCGCTCTTGGTCGCGGCCATTTTGCTCCAGCAAAAAGGCGTGGGCCTGGGCTCCGCTTTCGGCGGAAGCGGCCAGATTTACAGGTCAAAAAGGGGGCTGGAGAAAGGATTGTTTATTGCTACGATTGTGCTCGGAGTATTATTCACTTTGACCGCTTTTATCACCCTGATTATCAAATAAATTACTCCCCCATGCGGGCTGAAATTCTTGTGCTAATTGTGCTCGCGCTCATAGCGCTGGTGTCGTTTCTGGGCATACTTACTGAAATAAACAAAAAATTCGGGGTGGAAACTCCGGCTTTCGGGGGGACGCTGCGCGAAGCAGTTGTCGGAAGCCCGCGTTTTATGAATCCGCTCCTTGCGCAATCGGACACCGACCGCGACTTGGTTTCCCTGCTCTATGCTGACCTCCTGCGCCACGACGGTGAAGGCAAACCACGGCCGGCGCTCGCGGAAAAATACGAAGCTTCCCCGGACGGCCTGGAGTACACAGTGACATTGAAAGACAAACTCTACTGGTCGGATGGCGAAAAACTCACCTCGGACGATATAATTTTTACAATCGGCCTGGCGAAAAACCCGCTTGTACAAAGCATCCGCCGCGCCAACTGGGAAGGCGTTGAAGCCGAAAAAATAGACGAGCGCACGGTCCGCTTCCGTCTCAACAAGGCCTATGCGCCGTTTCTTGAAAATTTAACGCTGGGCATTTTGCCGAAACATGTCTGGGAAAAAATCCCGGCGTCACAGATATCTCTGGCGGAGCTCAACACAAGCCCCGTTGGAGCCGGACCTTATAAAATAAAATCAATTGATAAGGACTCGCGCGGCTCAATAGTTTCCGTAACGCTTACCGCAAATAGGTATTTCGTTTTGGGCAGACCAAACATTAAAATTGTCTTCCTGAAATTTTATCCCGACGAAGATTCGGCGCTCAAAGGGCTGGAAAGCGGCGCGATAGACGCTTACGGCTCAATATCTCCGAAAAATATAGATAAGCTGGGGAGCCGGACGGAAATTAAGGAAATTTCGCTGGAGCGCGTAATCGCCGTTTTTTTGAACCAAGGGGCCAAAAAAGAGTTCGCCTCCGCAGATGTCCGCAAGGCGCTCAATGCCGCGGTGGATAAAAAATCGCTTTTGGACGGGGTGCTTGGAGGGCGCGGGAAAATAATTGATGGGCCGCTTCCGGAAGCCGCGGAAAATAATTTATACGACCCGGACGCTGCAAAAAGCATTGTCAGCAAAAGCAAGACGGAAATCAGCTTCACGCTCACAACGGCAAAGACCGCGGAACTTCTGGAGATTGCGGAGATTTTAAAAAACATGTGGAACGAAGCCGGATTTAAAGTTGAGGTAAAAAATTTCCCCATAGGCGATCTTGAGCAAAGCGTAATCGGGCCCAGAAGATACGACGCGTTTCTTTACGGCGAGGAGCTTGTCGGCAACAATCCCGACCCCTTCGCCTTCTGGCATTCCAGCCAAAGGAACCATCCGGGATACAACATTGCGCTTTACGCAAATTCCCGGGTGGATAAGCTTTTGGAAGACGTCCGTGTTGAACAAAGCGAAGAAAAGCGCGCCGAGCTCTACAGAAACATCCAGCGCGAGATAAAGCGCGACCAGCCAGCGGTGTTTCTTTTCTCTCCCTCTTACCTTTACGCGGTCCCGCGCGATATGGGGGGCATAGACATCAAAAGCGTGAACACCGGTTCAGACCGGTTTGACACCATTCATAATTGGTATTTAGAAAGAATATATGTCTGGAAAATATTTATTAAATAGCGCGAGAAGTCCCGATGTTTCCAAACGCATGGTTTTTGACATGAAGCCGGTGTTTAGAAATCCGGAGGCGGTCGGGAAAAACGGCGTTTTCTACGAAGTTTATAGAAACCTTGAAATCGTCGGTGGAAAAGCCAGATACGACATTACGGAAATACCGCAGCAAAAAATTGGCGGTGAATTCGCCAAGACTTTCGGCCATTACCACCGCGGACCGCAGTCCGACCTTTACGAAGTTTTGGAGGGATATGCTTATTTTCTGATTCAAAGATATGAAAATAATCCAGCCGATATTAAAGAGGCCTACATTATTGAAGCGATGACCGGCGACAAAATCGTAACGCCGCCGAACTTCGGCCACCTAGCCGTCAATGTTGGGGAAAAAGATTTAGTTCTGGCGAACTGGGTGAGTCTTGTTGAATACGATTACGAGACGATAAAAAAACTGCGCGGAGGATGCTATTATGTCATAGATGCCCGCCTTGACTCCCGTCTAGACTCGACGAGGCTGACGGCGAGGCAGGCCGGCGAGGCGATAGAATTTGAAAAAAATCCAAATTACAAATCCGTTCCCGAACTTAAAAAACTAAAGTTAAAGGATGTTCCGGAACTGGGGATTAAGAATGGCGCGCAATATCCGATTTTGAATTTAAAAAATTCTCCGGAAAAACTAGATTGGCTCGCGCATCCGGAAAAATATCAGGAGCTATTAACAATTAAAAATTTATATCAGGAAATATAAATGCGGGCGAGTGGCGAAATTGGCAGACGCACACGGTTCAGGGCCGTGTGGGAGTAATCCCGTGGAGGTTCAAATCCTCTCTCGCCCATAAAATATTATCAATTAACATTATAATTAAAAAAATTAAATAAAAAATTATGCCGCCAAGACAACCAAGAACAAGAATCAGAACATTAAATGTAACTTCCGACCGCAAATTTTATAAAGAGGGCTCGCTGACCGGCCGCGAAGTTCGCGGCCACGCCGCGGCTCTAAAGCGCGACACGCTTTACTATGTCCCCTTGGGCGGGCTGGAGGAAGTCGGTCGCAACTGCTCGTTTTTTGAATACAATGATGAAATTGTAATCATTGACATGGGCATACAGTTTCCCGAGGAAGAAACCCCGGGCGTGGATTGGATTATACCTAACACGAGCTATCTTGAGAAAAAAAAGAAAAACATCAGGGCGCTTCTCATAACCCACGGGCACTACGACCATTTCGGCGCAGTCCACTACGTGTTGGAGCGGCTCGGAAATCCGCCGATCTACGGCACGCGGCTCATCAGAGAAATCCTCCAAAAACGCTTAAGCGAAATGCCGAACGTTCCGAAAATGCGCTTTGTAGAAATAAAAAACCGCGACAAAGTTAAGCTCTCCGAGCATTTGACCGCCGAGTTTTTCGGCGTAAGCCACACCGTGCCGGACACAACCGGAGTGGCGTTCCATACTCCCGCGGGCATTATGGTGCATTTCGCCGACTTCCGGCTTGATTACGACCAAGAAGACACGGTTCAAAATATCCATGAATTTGAGCGGCTGTCCAAGCTCGGCGTCCATACGCTGTTTTTAGACAGCACCAACGCGGACATAGAGGGGCATTCTGTTTCGGAAAAATTGGTTGAGGCCAATCTTGAAAAAACTTTTTTGGAAGCCAAGGGCCGTATTATTCTCTCAACATTTTCATCCATGATTACCCGCATGGCCGAAATCGTGAAAATCGCGGAAAAAATCGGGCGCAAAGTCGTAATCAACGGGCGGAGCATGAAAGACAATCTTGAAATCGCCAAACAGCTCGGCTACATAAAATACAAACCGGGTACGCTCATCCAAGTTGAGGAGTTAGGCAGACACAAAGACAATGAAATACTTATTCTCTCAACCGGCGCGCAGGGGCAGGAAAACTCCGGGCTCATGCGAATCGCGAACCGCGAGCATAAACACATCCATGCTAAGCCGGGCGACACGATTATGTTTTCTTCCTCGGTAATCCCCGGCAATGAGCGCGCCGTACAGACCCTCAAAGACAACTTTACCCGCCAAGGAGCGATTGTCATCACAAATGACGACCTGGACATCCATTCATCCGGCCACGCCCCCGGCGACGACCTGACGATAGTCGCTAAAATCTGCAAGCCGAAATTTATTATTCCCATCCACGGCTTCTATTTCAAACGCGCAGCTAACATTCA
This sequence comes from Candidatus Giovannonibacteria bacterium RIFCSPHIGHO2_01_FULL_45_24, assembly GCA_001778495.1. Classification (GTDB taxonomy): domain Bacteria; phylum Patescibacteriota; class Minisyncoccia; order UBA11713; family 2-01-FULL-45-33; genus MFHE01. Next base: position 38,990 of record MFHE01000002.1, on the reverse strand, counting down.
GAATTTGAAACCAATAGGCATCGGCAAAGAACGTATCATTTTGATGGACAACGGCCAAGTCGCGGAGTTCGGCAAAAACAGCGTGGTCATCACCGACAAAACCGTTGACGCTTTTTACGTTATGGTGGACGGCCTCGGCATCGGAGACGTGCAAGAGGTGGTTCTGCGCGACCGCCGGATGCTCTCACAGGACGGCATTTTCGTGGTGATTGCGGCGGTTGATTCAAAAACCGGGCAGGTAAAAGGTTCACCGGACATAATCTCGCGAGGGTTTATTTATCTCAAAGAATCCCACGAGCTTCTTGCGCACACGCGGCATCTCGTAAAGCGCGTGGTAGAAGAATCCACGAATAAAATGCATCCCATAAATTATACCCACGTCCGCGACAACGTCCGCGAGCGGCTGGGCTCCTACCTTTTCCAAAAAACTAAAAGGCGGCCCATGGTTTTGCCTGTGATTATTGAGGTATAATTAAAGCAATGAATCCTTTTCCTGTTTCGTCGGCGGTGTATTTTTATTCTATGGCGGCGACTTTCTCGTACGGGTTGTGGTTTCGGAGCGCGTATAAAAAAACTGGGAACGAGTATACTAAAATGTTCTTCCGGCTTGGCATGATAGAGTCGTTGTCTCTCGGCTTTTACGGAATACCCATATTCATAAATGCCGAGACGGTAAGGGCAAACGGCGTATTTTATATATTAGGCACGCTGGCTTTTTTTGTCGCGATATACAATCCATTACTCGTTACGCTAACATCGTGGAATAAAATAGCGCTTACTAAATTTTTCAAAATAGCCATGCCTTTGTTTATATTGATTTTAGGCGCAGTTCACACAGTACACATCCCTGCGCCAAGCGTTGATGTTTATGGAATTATACACTGGAACGTGTCGTATCCTTTTAACATAGTAGTGGCCGCGCTTGGGATGTCAGCGGCTTTGGTCTCCGGATATTTTCTTTTTACTATGCCGGCCAAGAACGCAAAGACGGCTGTGAAAAAAACCTTATTCTCCATAACTTTTCTTCTTGGTGGAATAGGTGGATGGTCCATGATTCTTACCACTAACACAATATTGCTGGCTGCCAGTTTCGGCATAATGTTTCTTGGCTTTACCGCGCTCTGGGCAATGTTTTTTGTGGAATTAATCATGAAAGAGCCCCATGGTTTTGCCGGTGATTATTGAGGTATAATTAAAAAATGCCAGAAGCAAGAAAACAGGTTGCGGTAAGCGGGATACAGGCGTCCGGGAATCTACACATCGGAAATTATATCGGCGCGATAAAACAATTTATTGAACTGCAAAACAAATATAAAATGTTTGTTTTTGTGGCTGATCTCCACGCCATAACTGTCCCCCAAGACCCCAAAAAACTGGAGGCGCAGGCGCTGGACGCGGTTTATACTTACCTCGCATGCGGGCTTGACCCCGAAAAAACTACGATTTTTGTACAATCGCATGTCCCCCAGCACGCCGAACTCGGCTGGATTTTAAATACAATAACCCCGCTCGGCGAGCTTGAAAGAATGACTCAATTTAAAGAAAAAAAGGCGGGGCAAAATGTCTTGGCCGGGCTTTTAAATTACCCGACTTTGATGGCAGCGGATATCTTACTTTACCAGCCGGACGCGGTGCCTGTCGGGGAAGACCAGCTTCAGCATGTAGAACTGGCCAGAACGCTGGCAAGAAAGTTTAACGCAAAATTCGGCCAAACATTCAAAGAGCCAAAAGCGCTCATCCAAAAAGAAGGCGCGAGGATTATGGGCTTGGACGATCCAACAAAAAAAATGTCCAAGTCGGCCGCGGCGGCCAGCCGGATTGAGCTTTTGGACGGGGAGGCCGAAATCCGGCGCAAAATTAAAATCGCCGTGACGGATTCCGGCAGAGAAATAAGATTCAATCCCCAAATGAAGCCGGCCATTTCCAATTTGCTTGCTATTTACAGCAATACGGCGGCCATATCTATTTCAGAGCTTGAAAAAAAATACGCAGGGAAGACTTACTCTGAATTTAAATCGGATTTGGCGGATGCGCTGGTTAAAACCCTCTCCCCCGTTCAAAAAAAATACAAAGCGCTGGCCAAGAGCAAAGAAAGTGTTCTTAAAATCCTAAAAAACGGGGCGGATGCGGCAAAAGACGCGGCCGAGCTAAAAATGCACGAGGTGCGCCAAAGGGTTGGGCTACTTCATTATTAAATCAGAGAGAATTCTTCTTTTTTCTTCCAGAAGCTCCGGAGTGGACGCCTCAATATTTAAACGCAAAAAGTCTTCTGTATTGGACGGGCGCAAATTAAACCACCAGTCAGGGTATTCAACTTTAATTCCGTCCAGATAAGAGATTTTTGGCGCCTGCCTGCCGGCAGGCAGGTCCGTAAAGTATGCCGCGACTTTGTCTAGTATTTTTTCTTTATCTTTTACCTCAAAATTTATTTCTTCGGACTTAAAGTGGCGCATCAGCGGCCTTACAAGCTCGCTTAAAGATTTTTGAGCGGTCTTTATTAAATCCAATACTGCCAAAGCGGCAAAAATCCCAGAATCTGAATAAAAAAAATCACGGAAATAATAATGTCCGGAGAGCTCGCCGCCGAAAACCGCGTTCTCTTTTTTCATCAGCGCTTTAATAAACGAATGCCCTACTCTGCTTTCTATGGCAACGCCTCCCTTCGCCTCTACTTCCTCTTTGACTGCGCGGCTTGAACGCAAATCGCAAACTATTTTTTCGCCCGGCTCGGCGTATTTCTGCGCCAGAAGCGCGGTAATAATGTCGCCTGGAACCGCCTTCCCGCTTTCGTCCCGGAACAAAACCCTGTCGCCGTCAAAATCAAAAGACAGACCGGGGACTTTCTTCCCCGCAACAAGTTTTGCGATATAAGATTTCAAATGCGGAAAACACCCGTTTAGAAACTCAATATATTCGCCAAAAAAATCTTTTTTGGTTACTTTACCCTTGGTTTTGCCATCCGAATTCTGAAAAATGCCCCTTATGGCGTCATTTTTGATCTCTTCCAACCCCGCGCCCGACCCGATTGACACCGCGCCTTTTTTTGAGAGTTTGATTCCGTTAAACTCCGGTGGATTGTGCGAAGCTGTAATCATCGCCCCGCCATCGGCATCCATTTTATTTACGATAAAATAATGCATCGGCGTCGTCGTAATCCCCGCGTCAATAATCTCCGCGCCCTCATCCGAAAGCCCTTCCAAAAACGCTTCTTTAAGTGCTGGCGACGATTCGCGCGCGTCGGCGCTAATCACTACTTTCAGAATTCTTCCTTCCATGTTGCTAAGCTTTAAATACCGCGCGAACGCTCGCGCGATTTTATACGCCGAATCCTCATTAATCTCCTCCGGATATCTTCCCCGAATATCATACGCCCTAAAAATCCCCTCGCTCCAACTCTTTTGCGCAATCTTGTGCATTACCACATTCTACGATTTAGCCTCATTTTAAGATACTTGACAAAAGATTACTTATATAATAACATTTATAATAACATTGCCTTTGCCGATGGAGAGCTTGAAGAAGAAACAGAGCTTCGCGAATATCACCGTCTCCGCCTCCGCCGAAAGTAATACGCCTCGGCGGTTTTTTTATTTTTACATCAAACGCACGTTAAAGCTACAATAAACCCGTAGTGCAAACTTCACAGCTATAGCTGTCAGATTTGCACTTACATCTGATGCGCGCTATCATGGCAATTATGCGAAAACGTTATTCGGAACCGCGCATAGGCCCGACGGCTCAAAAAGTGGTACTTTTGCTCTTGGGTGGCTTGGCTCTTGGGCTTACGCATTCCCCGCAGCGATACTTTAAAATTATAAAAATGATTGGAAAAGAATGGCTCAATATTGAACGACGGGCGCTTTACAACGCCATAAAAAGTTTATACCGCTCTCGTCTCATAGATGCCAAAGATAATGCAAACGGCACAACCACACTTGTCTTAACCGAGCGCGGCAAAAAGAAAGCCCTGACTTATCAAATTGATGAATTAAAAATACCGCCGATGAAAAGATGGGACCACAAATGGCGTATAGTCCTTTTTGATATACCGGAAAACATGAAAAGAGCCAGAGACGCTTTAGCCAGAGTATTAAAAAATGCAGGATTCATAAAATTCCAAAAAAGCGTATTTATTCATCCATTTGAATGCAGAAATGAAGTTGATTTTATAATAGAATTTTTTAATGTAAGACCTCACGTCCGATTTATTACAGCTGCCGAAATTGATAATGAACTTCATATGAAAAATCGGTTTAATTTATAACGATTATTGTTTATAAAATCCAATTACAAGTTTCAACGCTATAGCTGTCAGATTTGCACTTCAGTTTTTAATGTGGCAATGCTAAAATGGCTCCATGAAAATTGGAATTATTGGTCTGCCGAATGTGGGAAAATCTACGCTTTTTCAGGCGCTTACAAAAAAACAAGTGGATACTTCCAATTATCCTTTTGCGACCATTGACCCCAATGTGGGCGTGGTTCAGGTGCCCGACGACCGGCTAGAGAAACTGGCAGCGCTTTCGCATTCTAAAAAGATAGTTCCTGCAATAATTGAGTTTGTTGATATCGCTGGACTTGTAAGGGGAGCTGCCGAAGGCGAGGGGCTAGGAAATAAGTTTCTTTCGCATATCCACGAGGTAGATGCTATCTGCCACATTGTGCGCGCGTTTGAAAATGAAAATATTGTCCATGTTTCAGGCAAGCCCAATCCCCTTTCCGACATTGAAACCATAAAAACCGAGCTCGCGCTGAAAGATATGGAAACAATAAATAAAATAAAAGAAAAAATTTCGCGAGAGGCTAAAGCTGGTAAAAAAGAGGCAGTAGAGATGCTTAGCGCGCTGGAGAATTTCGAAAAAATACCAAAAAACGTGGCGGAGCAATATCAGCTCCTGTCTTTCAAACCAACACTTTATGCCTTCAATATTTCTTCAAAAGCCAATCTGCCTCTGCCGGATTTGCCGAACGCCATTTCGCTGGACATCGGCCAGGAAAATGACATTTCGGCGATGTCTGAAAATGAGAAAAAAGAATTGGGCGTTGAATCGGAACTGCCAAAGCTGATAAAAGCCGCTTACGAGCTTCTGGGGCTTATAACTTTTTTCACCACCGGAGAAGACGAAACGCGCGCCTGGACAATCCCCTCGGGCTCAACGGCCAAACGCGCCGGGCGCGCGATCCACTCTGATTTTGAAGAAAAATTTATTCGCGCCGACATCATTTTTTGGGAAAAGCTTACGGAGGCGGGCTCGTGGGCAAAAGCCCGGGAACTGGGCCGGCTACGCTCCGAAGGCAAAGAATATGCTGTGAAAGACGGGGATGTGATTGAATTTAAAATATAACCATGCTACCATAAACCCTATGGACAAAAACCAAAATTTATATGAAATCGCCTATCTGGTGAGCCCGGCCTATTCTGCGGAAGATGCCCAAAATTTCCAGCAGGACGTTAAAAACCAGGTTCAGGCGTTAGGCGGGTTCATTGACCACGAAGGAGAGCTTATAAAGCGCAGGCTGTTTTACCCGATAAAAAAAATGGCGGAGGCGCATGCGGCTGGGTTTCGTTTTACTCTTGGCTCGGAAAAAATCGCCGAATTGGAATCGCGCCTCAAGAATCCGCAAGTGCTAAGGTCAATGATAGTTCATACCAAAAGGCAGCCCGCGAGAACTTTCAGGCCGAGGATAGAAAAAGTTTCCGGCGCGGAAAAACCAAAATTTGAACAAACTGTCGCCGCGCTGAAACCGGAGCGGCCCAAGATTGAACCACGCCTACCGGACGGGCAGGCGGCCGCCAATATTGAGGAAATTGATAAAAAATTAGAAGAAATTTTAGGAAAATAGTTTATGAATTTAAATAAAGTATTTTTAATAGGAAACCTTACCCGGGACCCGGAGCTCCGCACTATGCCCAACGGCAACGCCGTTGCAAGCTTCGGGCTTGCCACCAACAGGATGTGGAAAGGAAAAGACGGCTCGCAACAAAAACAGACGGAATTTCATAACATCGTAATGTTCGGGCGCCTTGCGGAAATCGCCAAGCAATATCTGCAGAAAGGAGCCATGGCAATGATAGAAGGCAGAATTCAAAACAGGTCCTGGGAAGGACAGGACGGCCAGAAAAAATACCGTACAGAAATTGTCGCCGAGGCCATGCAAATGGGCCCGAGAAGCGGCGGCGCGGGTAAGCCTCTTGCTGAAAATCCTGTTAAGCATGAGGAGGAAACTCCGGAAATTTTAGCAACCGTTGAATACCCGGAAGACGAAATTAAACCAGATGAAATCCCTTTCTAAACAGTGTTATTTTTGCGCGGCCAACATCAAGGTGGTTGATTTTAAGGACTCGCAGATGCTCCGGAAATTCATGACCCCGCAAGCGCAGATTCAAAGGCGCAAAAAAACGAGGGCCTGCTCGCTCCACCAGCGGAAGCTCTCCAAAGCCATCAAGCGCGCCCGCCAAATGGGCTTCGCGCCGTTTATCTCACGATAGATTATTATTGCCTCTCGGCTTTAACTTTCTCTTTTATTGTCTTCACCAGTTCTTGTGCGATTTTTTTGTTTTCACGGAGATGCTGCCGGGCAGCGTCATACCCCCTGCCCAATGGGTTGTCGGCGAAACTATAAGAGGCGCCGGATTTCGTGACCACGCCGTATTTTTCGCCGAGCCCCAAAAGGTCGCCCTCATAGGAAATCCCTTCATTGTATAAAATGTCAAACTCCGCGATTTTAAACGGCGGGGCAACTTTATTTTTAACAACTTTAGCTTTTACGCGGTTGCCTATGATGTCCTCGCCCTTTTTAATCTGGGCAAGGCGGCGCAAATCAATTCTAACCGAAGAATAAAATTTCAGCGCGTTGCCGCCGGGGGTGGTTTCGGGATTGCCGAACATAATCCCGATTTTCATGCGAATCTGGTTTAGAAAAATCACGGCAGTGTCGGACTTGCCGACTATGGCAGTAAGCTTCCGGAGCGCGTGCGACATAAGTCGCGCCTGAAGCCCCACGTGTTGCTGGCCCATATCCCCTTCTATTTCCGCTTTAGGGGTAAGCGCAGCAACCGAGTCAACGACGATAACATCAACTTTTCCGGAACGCACCAGAGATTCAATGATTTCCAGCGCCTGCTCGCCGGTATCCGGCTGGGAAATCAGAAGGTCTTCGATTTTTACTCCTATTTTCTTGGCGTAATCAGGGTCCAGCGCATGCTCGGCGTCAACGAAAGCGCAGATGCCGCCTTTTTTTTGGGCCTCCGCAACCACGTGAAGAGCCAGGGTGGTTTTCCCCGATGACTCCGGGCCGAAAATCTCAATAATTCTTCCCCGCGGCATCCCGCCGACCCCCAAAGCCATATCCAAGGAGAGGGCGCCAGTGGGAATAACATCCACATCCACCTTGGGCACGTCTCCCAATTTCATCAAAATCCCCTCGCCGTATTTGGACTGCAAATCCTTTACCGCCACCTCCACATCATGCCACTTATCCGACCGCGAATCTTTGTCTTTTATTTGTTTTGCCATAATAAAACTATTTTACTACAACCCTCAAAACTTTGCGAGTTTCGTTGCCGAAACGGTCGCGAGCCGAAACGCCGATTGCGTTGTATCCCGGCCAAACCGGCAAATCGTCTTCAAAAATACCACGCTCGTCAGCTTGCGCCTCGCGGCCGGAAATCCAGACCTTCAGCATCGGGGCCGTACGCCCGGCGACGTGAATCCGCCCCCCGGAAACCGTCGCGCCATCCCGGGGCTCAAAGATTTCAAGCTTCGGCGCGAAAAGCACCCCCCTTGCTTCATAAAAAAAATATCCCCCTGCCAAAATTATTATCCCCAAAAATATCCAACGACGAATGTGCATAAATCAAAAATCAAAGTTAGTGTATGGCACGTCGCTATCCTTTTTCGGTTCCGATTTTATTTCTTCAATTTCTTCTTCCTCATCCGCAAAATCTTTCCCGCCAAAACTTTCCGGCTTAATCAAAACCTCTCTCGGCTTGGCGCCATCGCCGGGGCCGATGACGCCGCGCTCCTCCAGCATATCCAAAAGGCGCGCGGCGCGGGCGTAGCCCACGCGAAGCCGGCGCTGGAGGTAGGACGCCGACGCTTTTTGCGCCTCAACCACCAGTTTTTTCGCCTTCTCGTAAAGCTCGTCGTCTATTTCCGTCTCATCTCCAACATCCCACTTCCCATTTCCAACTTCAGGCAATTTTATATCCAAGTTAATCTTCTCCGCCTCAAATTTATCTCCAGCTTCGGCGACATAACTCGCCACTTTTTTCACTTCGCGCTCCGAAATAAACGCTCCCTGGATTCTTTTTGGTTTTGAAGTATCGCCGGCCAGATAAAGCATGTCTCCGTTGCCCAAAAGCTTCTCCGCTCCTGACATGTCCAAAATTGTCCGCGAATCCACGCCGGAAGCAACCTGTAAGGCGATTCTGAAGGTAATGTTCGCTTTTATAAGCCCTGTAATTACCTCCACCGACGGGCGCTGGGTAGAGACAACCAAATGAATCCCCACCGCCCTGGACATCTGCGCCAAGCGCACGATTGATGCTTCCATCTCGCGCGGATATGTGGCCATAAGGTCAGCCAACTCGTCTATAATGATTACGATGTTCGGCAAAATCTCCTCGCGATTTTTCTCTCTAACCATCTCTGCGTTATAAGAATTTATGTCGCGCGCGCCGGTTTCCGAAAGTCGTTCATATCTTCTTTCCATCTCTCTCGCCGCCCAGCGCAGTGAAATAATGGCCTTTTTCGCGTCGGTTATAACCGGGGCGAGAAGGTGAGGAGCGGAATTGTAAATCGTGAGCTCAACCCTTTTTGGGTCAACCATCAAAAAACGGAGGAACTCCGGAGAATTTTTATAAAGCATGCTGACAATTAAAGTGTGAATAGCAATTGACTTGCCCGAACCCGTCGCGCCGGCGATTAAAAGGTGCGGCATTCTGGCAACGTCGGCAAATATCGCCCGCCCGGAAACATCGCGGCCTAAAGAAAAAGTCAGAGGGGCCGCGTTTTTAAATTCATCCAAAGAAAGCAGACTGCGGAGCCCCACGAGAGCGATTGACCTGTTAGGGACTTCTATGCCGACCAGAGATTTTCCGGGAATCGGCGCCTCAATCCTCAAAGGATGCGCAGCCAAAGCCAGCGCCAAATCGTTATGAAGGGCAGTGATGCGGGAGAGTTTTACTCCCTCCGCCGGCTTTAAGGTATACTGCGTAACCGAGGGGCCGATGTTCACTTCCGACATTTCCACGTCAATGCCGAAATTCTGCAATGTCCTTTTTATGATGTTTGCATTTGCTTTTATGTCGCCGGACGAGGGCGTTCCCTTATCGTCTTCCAAAAGATCCGGAGGCGGAGCATTGTATTCAAACGGCTTGCCTATGTCCAAACGCTGCTGTTTATAAGATTTTTTTCCGCCAAAGGCGGAGAAAGTATTTTCTTCTTCATCCTTTTTTTCTTCGATTTTCGCGGGAGGCAAGGTGTACGCGAGAGGCGCCGGCAGCGGCGTGAAAATTTTTTCTTCCGCCCTTTTTTCATCTTTTTCTACACTTTCTTTTCTTTTCGGTTTTAAAGAAACATTGAGGGCAATTACAAAAGACGCTAGAAGAAATGCGGAGAAAATAAGAAGCGAAGCCCAAAAATCAAAAAGCCGGAGAAACGGGTAAGAAACCAAAAAACCGACGTATCCTCCGGTGTATTCGCCGAAGACGATGTCCGCAAGCCCCAGCGAGCTTATTAAAAACAAAGTCCCGCCGACGGCCGTGGTCGCTACAAAATGGCTGCCCAAAGCGAGCAAAAAAGAAATACCGGACAAAAAAAACGCCAAAGGCGCGAGGAAAAACCCTTTGCCGAAAACAAAAAAAAGCGACCGGCGGACGACGTTGCCTATCATCCCCGCCCCGCCGAAATAAGCCATGGCCAAAATGGCCGAAACCGCAAACGACAAGACAGCCCAAAGCGAATGCTTCGTCTCCGGCCGGAGATTCTGATGCCAAGCCCCAATCCCCGCTCCGCTTTTCCCGTTATTCCGTTTCTTTCTGGCCATTTACTTATTATAGCAAAATAAAGCTCTTTATCTCGCATTTCTCTCCGCAATTGTGGCAAAATTTGGCATTGATGGTAAGTCAAGCCCAAATTATTCCTCCTCTTCTTTCGCCGCAGCTTCCAGTTTTTTGAGATATTCTTTTCGGTAGCCAGTGCCGGCTGGGATGAGCCGGCCAATGATTACGTTTTCCTTAAGCCCGCGTAGCTTGTCTTCCTTGCCCTCAATGGAAGCGTTGGTCAAAACGCGCATTGTCTGCATAAATGAAGCGGCCGAAAGGAAGCTCTCGGTGGTCAGCGCCACGTTGGTTATGCCCATCATAAGCTGCACGGCTTTCGCCGGCAGGGCTCCGGCACCGCTTTCTTTTCTGGCTTTCATGTTTTCTTCGCGAAGTTTTGATTTTTCAATAATTTCCCCGACGGCAAGTTTTGTTGACCCCGGCTCTTTGACTCTTACACGGGAAAACATCTGCCTGACTATGGCCTCAATGTGCTTATCGTTTATTGAGGCGCCTTGAAAAGTGTAGAGCTGCTGGATTTCCGACAAAATATAGTTTTGCGCAGCTTTCGCGCCCGCCACGCTCAAAAGTTCTTTGATGTCAACGGAGCCCTCCGTGATGCGCGAACCCTGTTCAACTTTTTCGCCCGGGGAAACAAGTATCGTCTTGCCGAACGGAACGATGAATTCAAATTCTCCTCCGGCATCTCCCAAAATTTTTACTATTTTATCCCTGCCGCCGCCATTGGTATCTCCCGCGTCCGCAACCGAAAGCGCCGTGCCGGACACGTTGGAAATAATCGCCAGCGACCGGGGCATGCGGAGCTCAAAGATTTCCTCCACTCTCGGAAGACCCATAGTGATGTCCGCCGCTCCGGCTATGCCTCCCACATGGAAAGTCCTCATTGTCAGCTGCGTGCCCGGCTCACCGATGGCCTGCGCGGCGACTATCCCTACGGCTTCCCCAAGCTTAACCGGGGCGTTGGAGCCAAGATCGTATCCGTAGCAAAGCTGGCAGATGCCGCGCACGGCTCGGCACGAAATTGGAGACCGCAAAAGCACGCTCGGAATTTCCAAAGAGCCGATTTTCTCGGCGTCGGCCATGGTAAGCAGATGCCCGCGCTTAAATAGCGGCTTTTTGGACTCCGGGTCGGCGATATCTGCCGCCAAAACCCTGCCGAACACGCGCGTCGCAAATCCTTTGCCAAGCCGCTCGTAATCAACCCTTCTAACCTCAAAACCAACTTCGTCTTTGCAATCCGGCTCGCTTATTATGATGTCCTGCACAACATCCACCAAGCGGCGCGTTAGATATCCCGCCGCTGCGGTTTTAAGCGCCGTATCTGCAGTGCCTTTTCTGGAAGCGTGGGTGGATATGAAATACTCCAAAACCGCCAGCCCCTCTTTAAAGCTCGCGAGTATTGGGAGCTCAATTGTGCGCCCGGAAGGATTAACCACCAAGCCCTTCATTGAAGCCAGCTGGTTTATCTGCGCCCAGTTGCCTCTCGCACCGGAAGAAACCATGTATTGAACGGGGCCAAAAGGATCCATAGCGCCCTGGGCGAGCTTGTCCACTTCCGTTTTAACGTTTGTCCAAACCTCTATTATTTTTTCGTAGCGCTCGCGGTCGGTGAGCAGCCCCTGGTCGTATTGTTTTTCTATAACGCGCGCTTCTTCTTTTGCTCTTTTAATAAACGCCTGCTTTTCTTGAGGCACTTGTATGTCATCCATCCCCCAGCTGATGCCGGATTCCGTGGAGTGCTTAAAGCCCAAGGATTTGATGCGGTCTAAAATGCCGGGCGTCTCGTCAATTCCGTATCTTTGTATCAGATTAGAAACCAGCCGGTCCAAATCTTTCTTTTTCATCTCCTGGTTCAAAAACGCAAAATCCCTTGGCAGGACGCTGTTGAAAAGCAATCTCCCGACGGAAGTTTCCAGTATCTCCTTGCCGGCGCTCTGGTATTTCGGCGTTTTGGTAATCTTAACAAAGATTTTCGCGTGGATGTCCACCCATTCAAAATCATGCGCCAAGATTGCCTCGTTTGGCGAAGCGAAATATTTGCCCTCGCCCTTGGCGCCCGGCCTGATTCTGGTGAGATACGCGATGCCCATTACTATGTCCTGCCTCGGAGTCGCCACCGGTTCGCCGTTGCCGGGCTTGAGCAGATTTCTGACGGATGCTATGATGTCGCGCGCCTCTTTTTGCGCTTCATCCGTCAGTGGAACGTGCACGGCCATCTGGTCGCCGTCAAAATCCGCGTTAAAAGCTTCGCAAACCAAAGGATGGAGCTGTATGGCGCTGCCCTCAATAAGTATTGGCTGGAACGCCTGTATGCCCAAGCGGTGCAGGGTCGGCGCGCGGTTTAAAAGCACGTATTTGTCTTTAATGACGTTTTCCAAACTCTCCCATATCTCCGCTTTGAGATCGTCAATGAGCCGCCCCGCGCCTTTTATCGTGTGCGCCAAGCCGCGGTTTATCAAATCGTGTATGACAAACGGCCTGAAAAGCTCAAGCGCCATGTGTTTCGGAAGGCCGCATTGGTGAAGCTTTAACTCCGGCCCTACCACTATGACCGATCTGCCGGAGTAGTCCACGCGCTTGCCCAAAAGATTCTGCCTGAACCTTCCCTGCTTGCCCTTCAACATGTCCGCCAAAGAGCGCAACGGCCTTTTTTGGGCTTGCGAGGTGGCCGCGGGACCCTGCGTGCGCTTGATGGAATTGTCAATCAAAGCGTCAACAGATTCCTGAAGCATTCTTTTTTCGTTGCGGACAATCACTTCCGGCGCTTTTATCTCCAAAAGTTTTTTTAGGCGATTATTTCTGTTTATCACGCGGCGGTAAAGGTCGTTGATGTCAGAAGTCGCATGCCTGCCGCCCTCCAACTGCACCATCGGGCGCAAAGCAGGCGGGATTACTGGTATCACAGTAAGAAACATCCATTCCGGCCGGACGCCGGACCTCAACATGGACTGCATAAGACGCAATCTCCGCAAAATCTTTTTTTTCTGAAGAGGCGAGGCGCTCTCTGATTCCGCGGAAAGCCGGGAAACAAGCTGATTTAAATTAATTTCGGACGCAAGTTTTCTCAATGCTTCCGAGCCGATGCCCGCCTCAAAAATATGCGCGTACTTTAAGCTGAAGCGGTGATATTCCACCTCTGAGATAACCGCCTTCTCACAGAGCCCCTTGATTTCGCCGAGTGTGGTGTCGTAAACGGATTTCAGCGCTTCCGCTTCGGCCGGGGCGGCGGATTTCAACTTGGATTTAAACTCTTTCTCAACCGCGGCCAAAACTTCTTTCCGCGACCTTTCGTCAACTTTAGTGATAATGTACCCTCCGAAATAAATTACTTTTTCCAAATCCGGCACGGACATATCCAAAACCAAGCCGATTCTTGAAGGCACTCCCCTTAAAAACCATATGTGCGAAACTGGGGAAGCAAGTTCAATGTGCCCCATTCTTTCCCTGCGGACGATTGACCTGGTCACCTCCACTCCGCATTTGTCGCAGATGATGCCTTTGTACCGGACGCGCTTGTACTTACCGCAATAGCATTCGTAATCTTTTTCCGGGCCGAAGATGCGCTCGTCAAAGAGGCCGTCTTTTTCCGGGCGCTGCGTTCTATAATTAATGGTTTCCGGCTTCGTAATCTCCCCCCTAGACCATGCTAAAACCTTCTCGCGCGGAGCGAGGCGGATAACCAACGATTTAAAATCTGCTATTTTTTGCGACTCCATGTTTTTTCCTCCTCTTCTAAAATATATTCTTCAAAGCGCTCTTTTTGCCGCCCTTTGCTTTTCTGCGCTTTTTCGGCATACTCTTCAGAATCTTCGGGCGCTTCCTTCACCCCCCTAAGCTCAACGTCCAGCGCCAGCCCCTTAAGCTCGTTCACTAAAACATGGAAGGATGCCGGCACGTTCGGAGTGCGGAACGGCTCGCCCCGCACGATCGCGTCGTAAGCGGACGCGCGGCCCAAAACGTCGTCCGATTTTATAGTCAGCATCTCCTGCAGAGTGTGCGCGGCGCCGTATCCTTCCAAGGCCCAGACTTCCATTTCGCCGAATCTTTGCCCTCCGCCCTGCGCTTTTCCTCCAAGCGGCTGCTGGGTTATCAAAGAATACGGCCCGATTGAGCGCATGTGGAGCTTGTCTTCTACCATGTGCGAGAGCTTCATTAAATAAACCATTCCGACAGTGACTTTCTGGTCAAATTCTTTCCCGGTGCGGCCGTCAAAAAGCCGGACCTTGCCGTCTTCGGGAAGGCCTGCTTTTTTAAGCTCCGATTTGATTTCGGTCTCCGTCGCTCCGAGCAGAGTTGGCGTTATTGCCATATAGCCCTGCTTCTCCGCCGCCCATCCCAGATGGGTTTCCAAAATCTGGCCTATGTTCATGCGCGAGGCGACGCCCAAAGGATTTAAAATAACGTCAACCGGAGTGCCGTCCGCGAGGTAAGGCATATCTTCTTGCGGAAGAATGCGGGAAATCACGCCTTTGTTGCCATGGCGGCCGGCGAGCTTGTCGCCGGGAGAAACCTTCCGCATCTCCGCCACCTCCACGCGGATTTCTTTGATTACTCCGGTTTCTAATTTGTCGCCTTTTTCCCTTGAGAAAACTTTAATGCCGACCACGCGGCCGTGCCTGCCGTGCTGGAGGCGGAAAGAAGTGTCTTTTACGTCTCTTGCTTTTTCCCCGAAAATCGCGCGCAGAAGCCGCTCCTCGGGCGTAAGGTCGGATTCGCCTTTCGGGGAAATTTTCCCCACAAGTATGTCGCCGGCTCTTACTTCCGCGCCGACGCAGATGATGCCGTCTTCGTCCAAATCTTTGAGTTTCTCCTCGCCGACGTTGGGGATGTCGTGCGTAGTGATCTCGGACCCGAGCTTCGTGTCCCGGACATCCACCGTGTAGTCCTCCGCCAAAACAGAGGTAAAGGTGTCATTTTTTACCAAACGGTCGGAAAGAATAATCGCATCCTCAAAATTCGCCCCGCCCCAGGAAAGAAAAGCCACGAGGAGATTTTGGCCTAGCGCCAAATGTCCGCGGTCGGTAAGCGAAGTATCGGCAAGCACGTCGCCTTTTTTTATTTTGTCGCCCAACTTCACAGAGGGGCGCTGGTGTATGACTGTTGACTGGTTAGAGCGGACAAAATTCACCAATTCATATGTTTTTTCTTTGCGGCCGAATTTCACCGTGACAGACTTCGCGTCAACGGCGCTTACCGCGCCGTCCATATCCGATATTATCAGCCGGCCGGAATCCCGGGCGGCTTTTTCTTCCATGCCGGTGGCGACCAATGGCGCCTGGGGGCGCACGCAGGGCACGGCCTGGCGCTGCATGTTTGAACCCATCATGGCGCGGGTTGAATCGTCGTGCTCCAAAAACGGCACCAAGGAAGTGGCTATAGAAAACGCTTGCTGGGGAGAAACGTCTATGTAGTCAATCTCCGATTTCGCTATCAGCGCCGGCTGGCCATTGGAGCGACCCTCTGTTTCTTCGTCCAAAATATTCCCTTCCGTGTCTATGGCGACTCCGGCTTGGGCAATTTTATGCCGGGCTTCTTCAAAAGCCGTGAGGTAATTGATTTCATTCGTCACCTTGCCGTTTATGACTTTTCTGTAAGGAGTCTCCAAAATGCCGAAATCGTTTACCAGCGCGTATCCCGCAAGATAGTTGATAAGCCCGATATTCGGCCCCTCGGGGGTCATAATCGGGCAGAGCCGCCCGTAATAAGAGGGGTGGACATCCCGAACTTCAAAGCCGGAGCGCTCGCGCGTGAGCCCCCCGGGGCCCAAGGCCGAAACCCTGCGCTTGTGCTCAAGCTCGGAAAGAATATTTGTTTGGTCCATAAATTGGGAAAGCTGGTTGGTCATAAAAAATTCGGAGATAACGGCGGCGAACGGCCGGGCGTTTAAAAGCTGGGCGGGAGTAATCGTGGCAAGGTCGGAGGTGGACATGCGGTCTTTTATCGTCCGCTCCATGCGCGCGAGCCCGATTCGCAATCTTTGCTGGAGCATCTCGCCAACCGAGCGCACGCGGCGGTTGCCAAGGTTATCAATGTCGTCCGGCAGGGACAATGGGTTATTATTTAAAGAAATCACCTCCGAAAGTATGGCTACCAGATCTTCCTTGTTTAAAATTCGCGGGTTTTTGACCTTAACGCCGGCCAAAGAAAGCAAACGCTGGCCGAGCTTGTATCTGCCGACGGCGGACAGGTCATACCTCTCCGGCCCGAACATGGTGCCTATGAGCTCGCGGGCGTTGTCGGGAGTTGCCAGCTCACCCTGGCGGATTCTTTTGAAAATTTCCACGTAAGAGTCGTCGGCGGTTTTAGTCGGGTCTTTTTCCAGAGTTTTTTTGATGAAAGAAACTTCTCCGTTGTCCACCGCTGAAAAAGCGTTTATTATCTCGTCATTTTTCTCCAGCCCGAAAATTCGCATAAGGGCAGTAGCGGCGATTTTTCTTTTGCGGTCAACTTTAGCGTAAATCGCCCCGTCGCTTTCCGTTTCAAACTCCAGCCAGGCGCCGCGCGAAGGAATGACTTTGGCGCCGAAAAGCTTTCTGCCTTTGAAAACATTGACCAGAGTAAAGTAAGCGCCGAAAGACCTGGCCAACTGCGAGACAATCACGCGCTCAACGCCGTTTATTAAAAAAGTTCCGCGTGGGGTCATCATCGGCATGTCGGCCAGAAAAATTTCCTGCTCTTTTTTTTCTCCCGTGCGTTTATTGGTAAGCCGGATGCGGATTCTAAAAGAAGATTCGAAAGACAGGTTGTTTACTCTGGCGTAATTTTCGTCGTACTTCGGCTCGTCAAAAGAATAATCCAAAAATTCCAGGACCAATTCCTCCCCGGTGTAATCCACAATCGGCGAAAACTCGTCCAAAATCTCGCGAATCCCCGTTTTGAGCAGCCAGTTAAAAGACTTCAGCTGCATTTCAGCTAAATTGGGCAGATTGGCCAGCGGCTCCCGGTAACGGGAGAAGTATTTTTTTTGTATCGGCATTTTGCTCTGTTTATTAGCCCGAATAAACGCAAAACAGCCCTCTTTTAACTTAAAAACGAGGACTTTTTAGATTCTCTTTAGGTGCGGATTTTTGTATTCAAAGCGACAGGAGCTATTTTAGCGTTTCTTATAAAATAAGGCAAATTTTGCCTGTGGATAAGACAATGCCTATTCTAGCAAACCCCCAAAAATAAGTCAACCCCGTTAGAGGTAGCCCGCCCTTGAGGCCCTTTGGGCGCGCAGCGCGGGCGCGACCTCTAACGGGGTCAAGCCCGCCTTCACCCTCTCCTGAAAAGGTGTCCCCATCATTGATTTGCATTACTTTTGCGATAGCAAAAGTAACTAAAATTCTTTTAGTTGTTTTCTACCCGCCGCGAACCCAAAAATAAATATCATCAAAATCCGCGTCATGAGTTAGTTTAGCATTTTACTTAATTTTTATTGATTAAAACGCGCACTTTCAAGTTGTAGTCTTTAGATTATTCAATACACACTCATAAAAATTTATGTATAAACAGCGTTCTTTCGTTTCCAGCCCTTTCTTCAAATTCATCACTAATATAAAAGGATTCATTCTCTCTATTAAATTGGAGATAATAATTATGCTCGTTTCCTCTATGTAAATAGTCGTCGTATATAATTTTGATAACTAATATAAAATTTTCGTTTCTAATCGTCCTTGTTTCTTCCTCTCTTAAAAATTGAATTTTGATTTTTTTGATGGCATTTGGGTTTAAATCTCCAACTAACCCTATAATCGTCACCTCATATTCTTTTCCGTCATCCACCACTTCCATATTCGCCCCACTTGTTAATCTATATGTCAATCTTTCTTCCTTTTCCCCACTTTTATCCAATCTAAATAAACCCAAAATTATATCTTGAGCCGTACTCAAGCCATCATTTTTAATTTCTATTTCTATTCCATCCGATGATAAAAAATTGATTGTTGCCAAATTCACATAGGGTCGGTACTGAAAGTATTTATCTTCTCTAAACTGCCATGTCTGATATCCCCCAAAAAATAAACCGCCTATCGCAGCTATAGAAATTATTTGATTATGATACTGTTTTAAAAAATTAATGAATCTCATTATCGTTTTGTCATTTTTCAAAAACTAAGTTTTTGCTCTTATAAATCTCCTAAATCTTAGCTGATTTTGGGGTTTTATTCAAGCGCGTTTCAAACCCCACTTGTGCCAGCTCACCAAGAGGAAACTGGCGATGAAAATTGACGAATACGTTCCGAAAAAGACGCCCACGAGTATGGCTAGCGCGAAAAGTTTGGTTGAGGCACCTCCCAGAAAATAAAGCGCCAGCATCACCAGCATCACGGTAAGCGAGGTGTTTATGGAGCGGCCGATTGTTTGGCGCAAACTTTGCTCAACAATATTTTCAAATTCTTCCCTAGCTCCGGACTTTTTTAAGTTTTCCCTAATGCGGTCAAAGACCACGATTGTGTCATGCACGGAAAAACCCAAAATAGTTAAAAGCGCCGTAACAAAAAGCGTATCCGCGGCGACGCCGTAAAAACGCCCTAAAACCGCAAAAAGGCCGATAGGGATGGAGACATCGTGCACCAAAGCAACGAGCGCGGCCAAGCCGTATTTCCAGGAAGATATTGGCTTTGAAACCTCGCGGAAAGCCCAGGCGATGTAGAGAGCGATCATCAGCATCACCAGAATAATCGCGTAAAGCGAATTTCTTTTTAATTCCTGCCCGATTGTCGGCCCGATGGAAGTAAATTGTTTTTCGTCCAAATCGCCGTAGCTTCTAAGCTCGTCAAGCAGGGCCTGGTGCTCCTGCTCGCCGATTGCCGGCATTCTCAAAATCAGCCCTCTCTCGCCAACGGGCTGTATTGTAATTTCCGGCAAATTTACAGCCGGCCTTGATGTTTTGTATTCCACCTCCATCAAAGTTCCGCCGGTGAAATCTATCCCCAACTTCAGCCCCCAAACCGCCACCGCCAAAAAGCTCGCCAGCACCAATATCCCGGAAAACGCGTAGCTTATTTTTCTCGCATCAATAATGCGCATAGCTAAAGATCCCCCGCGCGATAAGAAGTAAGAATCCCCTGCAGATAATTATCTCCTGGATTTTTTTTGATGCCTTCAAGCAAAACAGATTCAGCTAAATTTTTCTTTTCCTTATAAGAGAGCGTGTAAAGGTCAAATAAATTTTTGTATCCGGCGACATAATCCGGTTTTACATCCACGGCCCTTCGCAGGTATTTCTCGGCTTTGGGGAAATCCTTCAGGTAATAATGGTAAAGATCGCCGAGATTAGAAAAAGCGATATATTCTTGGGGGCGGATCAAAGACGCGTACTGCCAAGCCAAAGACGCGCCGTCGTAATCGCCCAAAAACTTGCGCAAAATCCCAACCTGCAGCCATCCTTGAAGATAATTCGGCTCGCGCTCCAGCTGCAAAGACATATCTTTTAATTCTTTTGTCGCCGCCTCGTTCCCGGAGGGGATTTTTCTGGCCAAAGCTTGCCTGGCTAACGTTTCAAGCTCATCGCTCTCTTTGACGTCTCGCGGGAAAACATCCGATGTTTTTGGAGATTCAACATCGGATGTTGAGGAGCGAGGCATTCCCCCGGGCGAGTTAATATTCCTCCAAATAAAAAAGCCTGCCGTTCCTAGAGCGGCTGCCGCGAGAACCGCGACTACTACAATATTTCTCTTTGACATGACGATATAATACCCAATTCAAAAACCCCCGTAAAGGGGGCTTTTGAACCTAACTCACAAGATTAGGATTTATTGCGACTGCATGTTCACCTGCGTAGCGCCTGATGCCGGCAACCCCGTAACCTGGTAACTATTGGTGTAGTCCTGGTCAAACCTGGTGTTGTTGGTTGTCGTTGAAATCGGCGACCAGATGAAGTTGTCGTTGACGTCTCCCGCCGTTCCGTCGTAGCTGTCAATCCTGGCCGCGTTAGCCATAGCGACATTCGCCGCAGGAACATTGGTCACTGTCGGGTAAGCCGTGTCGCCCATCAGCTGAACCGAGATTGAATCGGTGTTGGTTGTGCCGGATTCAACATTGGCAACAGTCGCCTGCAGTTCAAAGTACCTGGTGTTGCCCACGCCGCTGGAGATAATGTAGGTGGTCGTAGCGGTGTTGCAGCCGGTCTTGTCAGGATATATTCTGACATCTCTTGGCCCGGCTGCCGTGCTTCCGCGATTGCTGAAACATTGGCTGCCGTTGATGAGACCGGTTGACGAGAAGTTTGTGTCGGTGTTGCTGAAGCCCGTGTCGGTGTAAACATACAAGCTGTAGAGCGAAGTCGTCGCGAACAAGGTGGACGATCCGATGCGGAAGGTCACTTTGTAAAGCGCGATGTCGCCATTATTTGCAGTTACGGCAAAGCGATACAGCTTTTGGTTAGCAGTCGTTCCCGCCTGCAAAACCGTGCTCGGCAATGCTATGTAAGCCACTGTCGGGTAGGCCTTCATAATTCTCACTCCCTGCGAAGACCCGGCCGAAGAGCCGTTGACTCCTGTTGGGCCGTTAATCGTGCTGCCCGAAGCGACTCCGGTGCCGTAGTTGCCGTTGAGGCCGACGTTCGCTCCGTCGTAGTCAACAATGAGCAAATCGCCTGAAGCGGTCCGAGGACCGGATACGCTGATTGCGGCAATGTCGCCTTTGACGGTGAGCACTCTGGCTCCGTCTCTGGGAATTCTGAAGGAGCCGGTGCCAATCGCGCTGGAGGTGGCATTGTCGTCCGTCGGGAAGACAGCCGTTCCCACTTGGAGATTGCCGTCCCACAAGGTTACCTGCCTGCCTATCAAATCAACCGGGGTGTTGGTAGCGATGCTGGAGATTAGAAGAGCGACCTGTTTAAGGTCAATGTCTTCGTTTGAAGCGCTGAACTTAATCTTGACAAGCTCAACTCCCGTCTGCCCGGCGCCCACAATCTTGTAAGCAGGGCTGTTGGGGTCAAGCACCACAGCCAACGTTCCGCCGGTGGAAACAGTCATCGCTTGGCCTTCAGACTCGTTTAGAGTTTCTGCGATTGTCTGTCCGCTCGTAAGGCCGGTCGCGCCGGTGTAGTCGGTCTGCTGGCCGGTGTCCAAACCCCACAAGTGGTTGCCTGAAGCGCTCGCGCTTACGTTACATTTCAAACCGATTGTCTTAGACGTCCCTTTTGGAATCGTCAAGCCGTTTCCGGTAAATGTAAAGCTGGTGGTTGACGCGTTTGAAGCCGGGTTAACAACGGATGTCACCGCGGTTGAACCGTCATAGAGATAACAACTGGTTAGATTGGTCGCCGTGTCTCCCTCGTTTGAAAGAGGAATGCTCGTAACCCTGATGTCTTCTCCGGAAGCCGTCGCGTCAAAGATGTAGTTAGCAAATAGGAATTGGCTGGCCCCGGCGATAACCGTCTGCGCGATCGGCACGGAAGAAACGCTGACAGTTAGCGCTCCGGTTTTTACCGTCATCGTGTTGCCGGTGATAGCCGAAGTCGGTGAAGGCGTTATGCTGTTTCCCGTAACCAATCCTTTCACGGTCGCCCAGTCGTTGGACGGAGTGGAAGAAGCCGCAATAGTCGCGTTGTTGGCAATGTCGGTGCCGACTTTACCTTTAAGGGTCAGGGTGTGGAGGCCGGGCTGGAAGGTTACGGTGTCGGTAAAGACAACGGAACCGGTTCCTGCGCTGGAAGTGTTAGCGCTGTCGGCGGCGGTGCCGTCAACAGGGCCGGCCACAACCGAGCCGTTTTGGTCAACCAAACTGACATTGGTCAGGTCGTTAACGTCTGCGTCGGACCCGCCGGAAGTTATGGTGACATTGAACCCGATTCTGCCGACAGAGATGGCCTCGCCCTTAACATCAACCGTGAACCCGCCCAAGGGCTGGTTCGCCAAGTTGACGGCAATGTTTTGAGCAGAAATCGTAGTCGCGGCGGATACCGCAATGGTACCGGTTGTAACGGTAACCTGCGCGGCGTCATACCACGGGTCTTCCGTAGAACTGAATGCGGCAGTGTCATCCGTAGGATCGGAAGCACCGGTCTGCGGAGGAGTTATGCCGTAGCCGTAGTTTTCTCCCAAAAGGCCGATGTCGGTCCTCTTGGCAACGTCAAAGTCAACGGTCCTTCCCGAACCGCCGGCAATGTCGCCTTTGATTGTCATTTCCTTGGCAAATCCTTTGTCAATAAGGATTCCTTTCCCTCCGTTGTCGGTGAATGTGGCCGTGTAATACTTGCCGTCGGAGCTTATGACGGTGTCGTAAGCTACGCTGTCAACGTAAGTTTTTACGTTAGCCAAGTCTCCGGAGCCCACGGAGCCGGTCTGGTTCCACCTGATGAATTTAAGATAGATTTTTTCAGCCGAGCCCGCAGTCACTTTAACCGAAGAAAAAGTATAGTCCGTCTCGCCGACTTTCTTGCTCTGGGAAGACCCAGGGTCCAAAGAACCGCGTTGCAGGGTAACCGAACCGATGGTGAGCGAGGTGTTGACCGTGTGCCCAGTGCCCGAAAGAGGCAACGCGCCGTCAACGGTCGCGGCGGAAGAGTTTACCTGCTTAAGAGTCAGGTAAGCAACCTGCCCGGAGTTGGTGTTGTCGGAGGTCTGCGCGTTACCGGCGATCGTCATGGTTCGGGTTGCGCCCGCTTTCACGACGAATGGTTCGCTCAAGGTCGTCTGGTGCGAAGAGTTAAGAGTCTTGGCAATTCCAAGCTGACTGCCGGTTTCGTCCAAAAGGACTATTCCGGCGAAAGCGTTGTCGTTCGCCAAGCCCGTCCTCTCAACCACCAAAGAGTTGACCGTAACGTCCTGCCCCGCTGGAGCCGTGAATTTAACCACGGTGAACGGGACGCGCGTGGCGTTTATCGGGAACAAGCTTGAGTTTGGCTGTGCGCCTGCCTCAACTTTGATTGTCCCCGAAGCCGCTGGCGCGGATGGCGTGGACGGAGTTGAAGGAGTGCTCGGAGCAGCTCCGCCAGTCAGTAAGTTGTACTTAGCTCTTGAAATAGCTCCGAAGTATCCCGCCGCCGGAGAAACTCCGTTATCTGATTGCCATTTTGATACGGCTGCTTTCGTCAAGGGGCCAAAATATCCTGATTGCGGGGATACGCTTAAGTATCCTTGCAAGCAAGTGACATCGTCCCCGCGCGATCCAACCGTAAAATCGCGAGTGAAGCTGCAAGTTCCTGCTGATGGCGCAGCTGGCGTGCTCGGCAGGCCGCGAAGCGATGAGTTGACATTCGCTCTCGTGGCAGCGTCAACGCCGAAGCTGTCCAAAAGGATCAGAATGGAACTGATTTGAGCTTCCGTAAGAGCGGCGCTGGCTACCGCCGGCACGAGCATAGCTCCGCCGGAGAGCAAGCCAACTGTGGCCGCACTCACTAAAATTGAAGTCAATTTTGCTTTATATTTCATAACTAATATTCTTTTAATAATTTCGCCGGCAGGAATATTTTCGACAAAACATCCGCTTGCCGGGTTTTCCGCTGATAATCAATTTATCGACCTTATTTACTTTTCAATGTTCTTCTTTCCAGAAGCAAGTCATTTGGCTTCTGGCGTCTGGTTACCGAATATATGGTAGCAAGACGCCACAAGCCAAGAAATCCTCCGCCAAACTGCGGGTTTTTTAGCCCTATTTTAACCTAATTCCATATTGCGGTTTTATTCGTATTCATCCCGTGTAACTTAAGTATAACATAGCCCATAATTATTGATGCAAGTGCCTATTGTGGATAACCATTTTTAGATAAAATACCTCCTCCAGCGCTTCTCTCCTTCCTGCTTTATTACCCCGGAAGCCACTAACGAAGAGAGCTCTCTCTGCACGGTTTTCTCGCTGATTTGGCCCCCCAGCATTTTAGCAAGCTCCCCCACGCTTCTGCGTCCATTTTCTCTAAGCCCAGCTAGAAGCGTCTCATGCCTGTCCGATACGTGTCTTATTGGCTTATTGTCCGATAACGCGCGCTCCGGCGGGCTTGATATCTGTTCAGCTCCAACGCCGGCAATGCTGTCCAATAAATTCCTGTAGCTGTCCGATAGAGACATGGTCTCGCGCAGGAGCCCTGAATACGCTTTAGCCAACACCTCAAAATTCACCTTTGAGATGAACGTGCCCGAGGAAGCAAGCTCCAGCTTCACAAACATGCTTTTGGCCAGCTTTTCCAGCTTGACGGTGTCCCTCGGATCAGCGCCTATAATCTCCAAAGCGTTTTCGCGCAAGGCCCATTTCAAGGGCTCGGCGTCGGAAAAAAGGTCGGTAATCCGGTATAACGCTTCGGTTATTTTAAGCGCCTTTTCCTTAAGATTTTCCGACATACCAATAGTTTATCCGCGCGCAAATTTCCGTCAACTTCACAAATACGGAAAAAATGGTGCAATAAAAATGGGACTGAAGGCCCCATTATTATAGAAGGCGGGTTTTATCAAGTCCGAAATTCTGCTAATATGGCTTTGTCATTATTTGCCGGGTAGTGTAACGGTAGCACGCATGGCTCTGGACCATGAAATCTAGGTCCGAATCCTAGCCCGGCAGTTAGCAAAAATATGCTATAATAAACCCATGATGGGATACGGTTACGGGTTCGGGTCTATGATGGGAGGAGGGGGGCTCTTCGGGTTTTTCGGCGTTCTGACCTGGCTGGTCTGGCTCGCCGTTGGCGTTCTCCTAGCCGTCTGGCTCTGGAAAAAAATCAACCAATAATTCGGGCAACCGCAAAAAACCATTGCTTTTTGGGGCGTTTTCTGCTATCATAAGGGTGTGGTTAAACGCAAAGACCCGATATTGGAACAAAATAAAGCGATTGTAACTCTTGCTGATTTTCTGTCCGCTTACAATAAAAGCGCCCCAGAGGGCTTTCCGCGCGCGACTCCGGCGATTTTGCGGAAATTCCAGGCAGCGCACGCTTCGCTTTTTTCCGCCTCCGGCGGAAAAAACGCCAGAAACTGGTCAATAGAAAAACATAGAAAAAAACTGATGGACTGGCTCCCTGCTTATCACGATGCATAACAGAAATAATCCCGCATCTTTTTATGGCCTGGGCATAGCGCCCCGGCTTTTGGAAATCATCGCTCGGCTCAAATTCACAACCCCCACGCCGATACAGGAGCGCGCGATTCCCGCCGCAATTGAGGGGAAAGATCTAATCGGCATCGCCCAAACCGGCACCGGCAAAACCCTGGCCTTCGGCATCCCCATGATTCAGCGCATCGCCCAGACGAAAGCCAAGGGGCTGATTCTTCTGCCGACAAGGGAGCTGGCGCTGCAGGTTGACGAAGCTCTCCGAAAAATCGGACATGCTTTGGGCCTCAAAACCGCAGTGCTTATAGGCGGCGCGGCCATGCGTCCGCAAATAGACGCCCTCCGCCGACAGCCGCACATTATAATAGGCACGCCCGGGCGTATTATTGACCACATGGAGCAAAAAACCCTCTCCTTTGAGGGCATTTCAATATTAGTCCTGGACGAAGCCGACAGAATGCTGGATATGGGATTCGCGCCGCAAATTAGGATCATTTTAAACAAAGTTCCAAAAAATCGCCAAACCATGCTTTTTTCGGCGACCATGCCGGACGACATCGTGCGCATCGCCACCCAGCACATGAAGCTCCCCTTCCGGGTTGAGATCGCGCGGTCGGGAACCGCTCCGGAGCAAGTGGAGCAGGAGCTGTTTATAGTAAAGAAGGAAGACAAAATAAAACTTCTCGCGAAACTCCTCGCTGAATACCGCGGAGCGGTTTTGATTTTTTCGCGCACAAAATACGGCGCGCAGAAAATCTGCTATGCCATAAGAAACATGGGCCACCGCGCCGCCGAGATTCATTCCAACCGCTCGCTTGGCCAGCGCCGGGAGGCGCTGGAAGGATTTAAATCCGGCAGATACCGCGTGCTTGTGGCAACGGACATCGCCTCGCGCGGAATTGATGTCGTGGGGATTGAACTTGTTTTAAACTACGACCTCCCGGAAAATCCGGAAGATTACGTGCATCGGATAGGGCGCACCGGCCGGGCCGGCGCGCCGGGCAAAGCGATATCTTTCGCCACGCCAGACCAAAAAAGCGCCGTCCGCGATATTGAGAAACTCATCCGCACGGCGATTGCCATATCCCGCCATCCGGAATTTTCGGAAGAAAAATTTATAGAATACAAAATCATCCCGCGGCATTTTTCCCACAAGCGCTTCGGCCGCGGCTTTTCGCGCCCATCCTACGGCGGCCGCGGGGGATTTTTCAGGAAATAAGTGACCTTAGGTCAAAATACGTAGTATGCGTACTAATCTAATGAGTTAAAAATGGGTTAAAATTGAAGTTAAACCTTAAGGTGGCGCCTCACAGCGAAGTAAGCCGAGAGCACGCCCAAAAGAACTCCGGAGACGAGCAGAATAAAGAAAATCTGGAAAATATTTTCCGAAAAATATTCAAAAACGTTGAACCCGCCGAAAAGGGCGGAGGTTTTCGCGCCGGCAAACCAAAAAACCGGATAAAAAACCGCCAAAGTAAACGCCGCCGCTATCACCCCGTGTATCACCCCTTCAACCAAAAACGGCCCGCGGATGAAGGGGCGCGAAGCGCCGACTAATTGCATCACGGAAATCTCGTCGCGGGAATTGTAAATCGCAAGCCGCACCGTGCTGTAGGCGACCATTAAGGATATAACCGCCAAAACCAAACTGACCGCGAACCCGGCGCGGCGGGAAGTGGCGAGGAGCGCCGAGAGCTTGTCAATCACAAACTGGTTTTGCCGGTAAGTTATTTTTTTCTCTCCAGAATCGTCCATATCCAAAATATTGTCGTACCGCCCGCTTTCCAAAAACTTGCTTATTGAGCCGTACTTTGTCGGGTCTTTCGCTTTTATTTCAATGCTCGGAGAAAACGGGTTCTCGCCAACAACCTCCAAAGATTGCAAAATGACGTCGTCCCCCTCGTGCCGCGCGCGGAAAATCTCCAACGCCTCCTCCGCCGAAACATATTTTACCGAACGGACTTCCGGAAACTGCTCCAAATCTTTTTTGAGCGCCAAAATCTGCTCCTCTTTGGCTGACGGCTTGAAATAAGCGCTGATATCCACTTTTTCTTCCAAAGAAGAAATCACGCCGGAAAGAAAGGAGCTGCCCACGACAACCGAGCCAATCACAAAAATTGAAAGCGACATAACGAGCACCGTGGCCAAGCTCACCACTCCGTTCCTGAAAAAATTAATGAAACCCCACTTGAGAATCCGCCTAAAAGTGATTTTATCCATCGCCATTGCTCAATTATAGCACATATCTCCCGCGCTGCTCGTCTCGGACGACTTTGCCTTTTTCCAATGTTACTACCCGGCGCTCCAGAGAATTAATGATTTCCTTGTCGTGGGTGGCCAAAATAACCGTTGTGCCCAAGTCGTTTATTTTTTCCAGAAGGCGGATTATGTCCCAAGTATTTAAGGGATCCAGGTTCCCCGTCGGCTCATCGGCAATGACCACGTCCGGCCTGGTTACAATCGCGCGGGCGATGGCGACGCGCTGTTTTTCCCCGCCAGAAAGCTCATGTGGGAAATGCCAGGCCTTGTCCATAAGCCCCACGAGCTCCAAAACCTGCGGAGCATCCTGTTTTATGTCGTCATCGCCTTTTCCGGCCGCCTCAAGCGCGAAAGAAACATTTTCGTAAGCTGTTTTTTGCGGCAGAAGCCGGTAGTCCTGGAATACAACGCCCATTCGCCTGCGCAGCGCCGGGAGCTCTCCCGGGGGGACGGCGTGCACATCGCTTGATTCAAAAAAGACCTTGCCCGAGGTGGGCCGGTCTTCGGCCAAAAGCAGCTTTAGGAGCGTGGATTTGCCCGCTCCGGACTGCCCGACTATTGAAACAAACTCATTCGGCGAAATCGCAAATGAAACGTCCTCAAGGGCGATTGAAGTCGGGGAATAAATTTTTGAAACTTTATCAAAATATATCATTTAATTCTGATTCTATAAAATTATCCAGCTCGCCCGTAAGTACCCTCTCAACATCGGCGGTTTCGGCGCCGGTGCGGTGGTCTTTCACCAATTTGTACGGATGGAAAACATAGGAACGGATTTGATGCCCCCACTCGGCCTGTGGAATCTGCCCGCCCCTCGCCAATTTTTTCTCCGCTTCGGTTTTAGCAATTTCCAATTCATAAAGCTTCGCGCGCAAAATATCAAGCGCTGCCCTGCGGTTCTGCGCCTGCGAGCGCTCGGCGCTCGCGTGCGCCGAGATGCCCGTGGGCTTGTGTAAAATTCGGACGGCGGTTTCCCTTTTGTTTACGTTCTGCCCCCCAGGCCCTCCGGCTCTCGCGAAGCTTATCTCCAAATCTTCTTCTTTGAGCGGGGCCTCTGCGGGGTCGGTTATCTCCGGCAAAATCTCAACCAAAGCGAATGATGTGTGCCGCTTTTTGTTCGCGTCGTAAGGCGAAATCCGCACCAGGCGGTGCACTCCGTATTCTTTTTTCAAATAGCCGTAGGAAAATTTGCCCGCAATCCTTGCGGCGGCGTTTTTTATGCCCCCGAATTCGTTCGGATGCGTGTGCAAAACCCCAAAGCCCCATCCCTTCCGGGCGGCGAATTTTTCGTACATTTTAAATAAAATGCCTGCCCAATCCTCGGCGTCGTCTCCCCCCGCGCCCGCGAAAATCTGGAGGAGCGCGTTGCCTTTGTCGTATTTCTCGGAGAAAAGTTCGGCGCGCTCCAAGGCCAGAAAACGGCTTTCCAGTTTTTTTGCTTTATCCAAAATCCCCTGCTCCGCGCCGATTTGCGCGAGCTCCCAAAGCTCCCCGGCTTCTCCTAAGATATCCTCCCAGGTCTTTACGGCCGCTTTGACCTCCGAAATTTCGGAGGAAATTTTCTGCGCCCTCGCCGCATTCTTCCAAAACCCCGGATTTGACGCTTCCGCTTCCAATTTTAAAAGTTCTTCCTTTTTCTGGCGCAAGTCAAAGACGGCCCGCCGAACGGCGGACCTTTTCTGCCAATTCCTGAACATGCTTTTTGTCCTTCGCTTCCATATATAAAGCATAGCATAAATCCCCAAAAAATGCTAGAAAAGAAACAGGCCGAGGTAGCTCAACGGCAGAGCAATCGCTTCGTAAGCGATAGGTTGGAGGTTCAAATCCTCTCCTCGGCTTAAAAAAAGACCGCGCGCTTCTGCGCTACGGCCCGTAACACTGACTTAATCGGCGGAATCGGCTTGCATCTCGTCGAATCTCCTTGCCCTTACGTTTTCTTCTATGCCTCGGGCTATTTTTTCAAAATCCCTCCCCAAAACCGCCGTAAGCATCTCCTTCCCACCTTCCTTGGAAGCGCTGCAACTAAAAAGCCCGTTAAAAACCGACACTATATGCGCAGGGTCTATTAACTGCGGGCGGCGAAACCGAACCGCCTGGACTTTGCCGTTAAACTCGTCGCTGTCTATGAACGCGTGATCTTCCCACAAAATCTCTGCCGGCATGTCTCTGCGCCTCCTTTTGTCAAAAATTTGCAACTACCATTGATATAAGCAAATCCTAAAATCCGAGTCAACTTTTCTTGTGTTGCTCGCGCCTGCCTTCGCGCCAAAACGAAACGCCTATCAAGACAACGAGGATAAAGAGCGACGCCAGCGCCGTTGCAAAAAAATAAACCATGCCGCTACCCCTCCCTTCATTTGGAATTCTCTCAACATCTTAGCAACGAAAATCGCCGCGCACAAGTAAGGGTTCTTTATTTTTTGCGGGTACGGGGAATCGAACCCCGATCTATTGCTTGGGAAGCAATCATTCTGCCACTAAACCATACCCGCTTAATTTTTAATCCTAACATCTTCTCCGTCCCAAAAATAGCCCGGGTAGTAAATTTTTACCTCCACGCTTTTTTTGAGCGCCAGCCAAATCTCGGATAGTTTTTCTGCGTCGCCTTTATAATACTCCGTAAGGGCGTCGCGCTTTGCCTGTGGCAACAAAACGAATTTTTTAAAATCCTCCAGCTCCAAGCCGTAAAGCTCTTCGGAAGCGCCGCCCAAAGAGCTGTTCTTGCGGTCATTTAAAACCCATGCAGCCATCTCCTCCGTTTTTTTAAAAATCCCCGGGTC
Source organism: Candidatus Giovannonibacteria bacterium RIFCSPHIGHO2_01_FULL_45_24 (assembly GCA_001778495.1). GTDB lineage: Bacteria > Patescibacteriota > Minisyncoccia > UBA11713 > 2-01-FULL-45-33 > MFHE01. Next base: position 8,918 of record MFHE01000002.1, on the reverse strand, counting down.
GGTTTTTGAAATCATCTCGTCCAAAAAAAGATTATCCGCCAACTCCGCAAGCGCCAGGCGTTTAAATTCCTGCGTGGGCGTCGCGGGCGCCTCGCCCGCTCCGCTCCGAGGCGCGACGCGCTCCTCAAAAGTTTTGAGTGCTCCCAAAACCTTCAAAAACTCAGCGTAGCTAGCCGCCCGCCCGCCAACTTTCAAAACCGGCAAAAAACCGAACCCCATTAGCGCCACCCCGCCCAAAAGGAGCAAAACAACCGCTAAAATAAAATAACTTTTTCCAGAAATATTTATGCCCATCTTAGAAAATTTTATCTTTCAGCGTTTGCCACAAAGCCCCAAACCATTTCCTTACTGAATTTTCCGGCGATGACGCCCCTGCCTCTCCGAGAAAAATAACCACCGCTTCGCCGGGTTTTTTCAAATTAAACCGGCCCCTGGCGTCGCGGTCCGCTCCCTCCGACGTTCCCAACTCCGCTAGGCGCTCTTCATAACTTTTTCTGGAGGCCTCCGCTTCGGCGATTTTTTTTTCCAAATCCTTGATTTCCCGCTTTAGCGCTAGCTCAATGTTAAACATTTTCCAAGCGCCCGCCAAAGCGACAAATGTCAGTGTCCCCACAATTAATATCACCGGCCAGGAAAAAATTGACCGCTCAATGTCCTTTTCTTCTTGAAAATCGCGCAATGCCATGATATTCTATTTCTATCATGAAATTCGGCTCAAAAAAAGTAAAAATGGTGTGGAATACGATAACGGTAATCGCCGTCATTGCCATGCTGGCATTTTTGATAGTGCCCTACATTTAATCACTTCTTGATCGCCCTAAGGTAAACTTCCGCGGGGATTTGGTAGTCGGCGCGCTCTTTTAGGCGCTTTTTGCCCTCTTTTTGTTTTTTCCAAAGCTTCATCTTCCGGCTTCTGTCGCCGCCATAGAGATGCCCCGTGACATTTTTTGCCAAAGCCGGAAGCGAGCGCGAAGCCAGTATCCTCCCGCCGGCGCGCGCCTGGATTTTGAGAGAAAAAACCGCCCGCGGCAGAATTTTGCGGAGTTTCTCCACCGCCTCCCTGGCTTCCTGCTCCGCGCGCCGGCGGGGAACTATTCTGGAAAACGCCGGCTGGACTTCTTCGGCTATGAGCACGTCAAGCCGTAGCAAATCCGCCGGCCGCGCGTCCAAAAATTCATAATTGAGCGAAGCGTACCCCGCGGAGACGCTTTTCAGCTCGTCAAAAAAATCGCGCATCAGCTCCCGCAGCGGCATCTCGGCCGCGAGCTTGATTCTGGATTCCGAAAATTTATGCGTCTCCCCGACCTTCGCTTCGTGCGCCTCCAAGAGTTTCAAAACAGCCGGCAGGCGCTCCGGCGGAGCGAGTACCTCAATTTTTAGCCACGGCTCCAAAACTTCCAGAATCTCCTGCCCGTCCGGCAGGCGGGCATGCTCGTCCGGGAATTTGCTCGGCGCGTATATTTCCAGCGCCCCCCGCCTTGTTTTTACGGTATATTTCACTGTCGGCGAAGCAGCGATTGTCTTTACCTTAAAATCGCGCGCCAATTTCTCCACGACAATCTCCAGATGCAGCATCCCCAAAAATCCGCACCGAAAACCCCTCCCCAACCCCGCCGCGGCGGGACCGCCCGATTCCTCCTCAAAAAAAAGCGCGCTGTCTAGAAGCTTCAGCCGCTCCAGCGCTTTTTTTAAATCCTCAAAGGCGTCCTGACTCTCCGGATACAATCCTGAAAAAACCACGGGCCTCGGCTCGCGGTAACCCGGCAATGGCTTAAGCGAAACGCCGTCCTCCAAAATAGTATCCCCGACCCGCACTGCTTTCGCTTCTTTTATTCCGATGACAACGTATCCGATTTCTCCCGCGGACAGGATTTCCGCTGGAGCGAGCTCCGGCTTGAACACTCCGACTTCGCTTGCGGAAAATCTTTCCGCCCCAGCGGCCAGCTTGAGCTTTTTGCCTTTTGTGATTTCCCCGCCAAAAACCCGCACGTGCGCGATAACTCCTTTGTGCAAAGAGTATTCAAAATCAAAGACGAGGGCTTGCGTTTCACCAAAAGACGCCGGACTTCCACTTGGAAGTCCGGCTTCCAAGTTGCGCGGAGGTGGAATTCTCCTGACAATCTCCTCCAAAAGTTTTTCAACTCCATCGCCGGTTTTCGCGGAAAGCTCCAAAATTTCCCCGGCGGATTCCCCCAAGAGATTTTTGATTTCTTCTTTCGTCTCCGCGATTCTTGCCTGCGGCAGGTCAATTTTATTTATCGCCGGAATTATTTTTAAATTAAGCGATTTCGCAAGCTCAACGTTAGACAAAGTCTGTGCCTCAATCCCCTGAGTCGCGTCCACCAGCAAAACCGCGCCCTCAACGGCGGCCAAGGCCCGCGAAACCTCGTAGTTGAAATCAATATGCCCGGGGGTATCAATCAGGTTGAGAATATAATTTTTATAATTCATCCTCACAGGCTGCATCTTAATTGTAATTCCCCTTTCTCTTTCAAGCGGATGCATATCCAAAAACTGCGCGCGCATTTTGCGGGCTTCAACCGTCCCCGTAATCTCCAGCATCCTGTCCGCAAGCGTGGATTTGCCATGGTCAATATGGGCAATGATGCAAAAATTCCTGATTTCGGGCATTAGCTTATTTTATGCCAGTTTTTTTAAAAGTAAAATCATTCTACAATTCGCGCGAATCGTAGAGTAAATAAAAAAAGGAAAAGGCCACTACGATGGTGGCCCGCCAGATCCTCAGCTTGTTTGTCCGACTTGCGTCGAAACCGGCCAGCTTACTGCCTTTTACGTGGGTAATCTTTGCCTTAACCCCACGGTTGAGAGCTACTGGGCAGATGGGTATAGGGAACGCCTTACCAACCTCACCTCGCATTGCGGCTTCTTGAGCACAAACTTCGGAAGCCGAATGTGGGCGAAGTAGAGAAGCTGAATCCCATACTCCGCATAGCCGACCCTGTCAAGAACACATAAAGCGTAGCCTTCGGCGAGCTTCCGGTCATTGAAGACCCGGCAGTCGCCAAAGATCTTGCTTACGTATTCTAGAGAGAGCTCGGGCCTCTCCTTCGGGAAATCGGGTTCATACCAGAGGTTCTCAATCGCTTGCTCATGAGAAACCCGGTACTCCTTTTTCCCCTTAGGACCCTTGGTTGCAAGGATATAGACGCCATTGTCTGCCAACATGGTCTGCTCCTTTCGGTTAAGGGACGCCCATTAGGTAAGCACCTTACTTACCTTTCCACTCTGGATTATAGCATGAAACATATATTTCTGTCAATAGGCAAAATATCCTTATTTTATAATGAGTTTTTGGTTTGGATTTAAGAGAAATCGCCGAAATTATAGCAATCTCTCCGGTTCGGGGGCGGGGACCATGTCGGCTTTGCTTTTTTCTTTTTCGCGGAAAATATCCAGAAAACTTTTGGAAAATTCAGCGAGCTCCCTGCTGCCAAGCGCCCAAAGCGAGGCGGCCGCCGCTAAAATCCCCAAAATGCCGGCCAAAAACCCTTGCCCCAAAACCCCCAAAAATGTGTGCAGGTCAAAAAGTCGCGAAAAAATGTTCAACCCCCAGTAAGCCGCAAGCCCACCCACGGCGCTCGCGGGCAACGCCTGTGCGAACGTCCGCCAAATCCCGCGCCAGCTGAAGCCCCTGAAGACGTTTTTGAAAACGAATGCCAGAAATATGAAATTAAAAACGCTGCCCGCCAAAATCCCCAAAGGAAGAGACACGGCGCGTATGTCGGGGATGTCCGAAATTCTAAGCGCATGGCCTAGAAAGTCAGCGAACCCAGCACCTTTTCCTGGCAAAAGGTGCTGGGCGAACCAAAAAACAGCCGCCACGGAAAGAACTGACGACACGGCGTTTATTATAAGCGGCCTCCAAGATTCTCCTTCCGCGTAAAAAGCGCGAGTTAAGAGCATAAATACGCTTTGAAAAACTATGGCCAAACTCAATATTGAAAGTGAGGCGGCAGTAAGCCGAGTATCTGTCCAGCCGAAAGCCCCGCTCCCCAAAACAACTCTGACTATCTGCGCCCGAAGCACCAAAATCAAAACCGCCATCGGCAAAGTCCAAAAAATAATATGCCGCATGGCGGCGGAGAAGTGTTTTTCAAACTCTTCTTTTGATTTTTTGAGAGAAGAAGCGACCAAGTCCGGAAAGGCGGCCACGCTGTAAGAAAGCCCGATGATCGTCACCGGAATAAATTCAAGGTTGAGCGCCAAATTAAACACGGCGATGCTCCCCTGCGAAAAAGTTGAGGCGATGCCCGTGAGAATGAAAGTGGTAATTTGGGTAATCTGAAGCCCCAAAGTTCTTGGCAAAGAAAGCCGGGAGATTTTTTTTATGTCCTCGCTCCAAATTTTCCCGAATCGGAGAGAAATTCCAAGCCCCCGAAGCGACGGCGCCTGCGCGGACAGATGCAAAAACGCCCCAAAAGCAACCCCCCAAGCAAGGCCCGAGATGCCCCAAAAATCATAGAAAACCAGTATGCCCAAAAGTATCCCGACGTTGTAGAAAACCGGCGCGAGGCCGTAAGCGAAAAATCTCCTCATGGCCTGCGTCGCGCTGGACAAGATATTTGAAAGGCCCAAAAAAAACGGCGAGAGAAGCAAAATACGGGAAAGTAAAACGGTGCGGCCGATCTCGTCCTCCGAAAATCCGGGCAAAGAGCGGCCGGTTATCCACGGCATCAAAAAAAACGCCGCGGCGCTCAAGATAACCACAAAAAAAGAAAAAAATGCAAATATTGAACCCAAAAGCTCTTCCGCGCCTTTCTTCTCCTCGCCGAATTTTTTTAAAAAAATCGGGATAATCGCCGTTGAGGCGGTGAAAAGCAGCATAAAAGTGTAGAGAAAATCAGGCACGCGGAAAGCCGCGTAATAAATGTCAAGCTCGCGGGATGCGCCGAACGTCCCGGCGAGCGCCCTGTCCCTTAAAAGTCCAAGAGCATCGGCCAAAATGCCGAAAAATCCGAGCCAAAAAGCCGCGTGGTGGACATTTTCTGAATTGGCGTGGAAGAGTCTTATAAACCTCATCGCCCTTTAACCGGCGGCTCGCTTCTTTTCTCCGGAGCGGGGCCGGCTATGCCTGCAAGCGCCGCTTTTTTGGCGCGGAGGTTGGACAAAATCTGTTTAACTTCGCCGTTGTCCGGGTTGAGCGCCAGAATTTTTCCAAATTCTGAAATCGCCTCCGCCCTCCTCCCACCGCGGTCATAAATCAGCCCCAAAAAGTACCGGGCGTTGGAATAATTCGTGTTAATTTCAACCGCGCGCCTAAAAACTATCTCCGCATCGCCTAAGCGGTTGGCACGGTAATACAAAATCCCTAGCTGGAAAAGCGTTCCGATATCGTTGGGAGCCAAAAGCGCCGCCGCCTCGCCCCTTTTTATGGCCTCTGCGGCCTGGCCTTCCGCGTCGTAAATTTGCGCCAAAAGGAAATGGCCTTCGGCGTAATCCGGTTTTAGAGAAACGGCCTTCAGCAAACTTTCCTCGGCTTTCTTCAAAGAGTCGCGGTTGTTCCGGAGAGCGACATCGCTAAGATAAACCATGGCTTTGTCTCTCCAAAGAAGCGGGTTTCTGGGCGCGCGCTTCAGCGCTTCGTCGTACTGCGCCTGTGCCGCCTCCATTCCGCCAGCGGCGCTCAACCGGACCAAAAAAGAGTAAATCTGCCCCAGCGCGCGGTAGTTCAAAAAGTCCTGCGGCTCCGCCTTTATGGCCGACTGCGAAACGGAAACCGCGCGGTCAAGAAAATCTTTAAAGCGCGATCCCAAAATGTCCGGCGGGGTTGCCATATCCTGGAGCAAAAGCTGGGCTTTGGACATGTAAACTTGCGAAAGCGCGCGGAGGTAAAGGTCGTTGGCGCCGTCGGACTGTGCGGCAATCAATATTTTTCTCTCCGCTTCGTCCAAATTTCCGGCGTTTATCGCCTCCAGCCCCTTCGCGTAAGCAAGCTGGCCGACGTAGCGGACTGAAACGAAATAAAGCCCCAAAGCGCCCAAAATTATGAAAAAGACGACAACCAGCGCTGAAATAAACCCCCTAGGGCCTTCTTCTTTGACCAAAGAAAATTCGTAAATTTTAAACGCGCCGGAGATGCGCAACGCCGCCAAAAGAAGCCCGGTGGCGAAGAACCCCAAAGCCGCCAAAACATATCCCGCGGAGTAAAACATGAACATCAAAATCGCCAAGGAAAAAAGCAGGAACGCCGCGAAAACCAAAGTTTCGGCGCGCGAATCGTGCGCGGAAGCAAGCGCCATGACCCCCAGATACCAAAGCCAGCCAAAAAACGCGAGCAGCAAAACCCATCCCAAAACGCCCGTCTCTCCAAGCGCGCTCAAAAAATAAGAAGACCCGACGGTGAAACGGAGCCCCCAAAACAAAGTGTTATTGACTTCGGCCGGCTTGTATTTATCCCAAAGGTAGCCGAAAGACGCCGGGCCGGTTCCAAAAACGGTGTTTTCTTTAAGCGCATGCCCCGCAACCTGCAAAGTGGCGCCGTGGGAAACCCCGACTTCCAATGGCGCCGGAAAAGCGATTGAGGAAGCGATGAACGCCGTAAAGAAAAAGGCAAAAAGCGCGACCAAAAGAAGCGCCAAAGGAAACCCGACTCCGGCGAGCGAAGTATTTTTGCGCCAGATGCCGTAGCTCAAAAGCAAAATCGCGAAAAATCCGATAATGCCCCAAAGCGCCGGGAAATTAACCACCAGTACCAAAAATAAAGAAAGCAAAAACAATGCCGCTATAACCCACCTGGTCCCGCCGAACGAAACGGATAAAAACGGGTAGAGCAGCATAAGGAAAAACGCCGCCGTAAATCCTACGCTGTTCCAAGAACCAACCGGATTAAAAGCGCGAGAGGCGAAAAGCCCGCCCAAGGACTGCCCGAGCCCGAAAATAGAAAGTATCCAAACCATAGCCAAAAACGCCGTAAGCCCCAAGCCCAGAGCAATCATCAGCCGCGAGAAATGAGCCGGCTCGGAAAAAAGCGTCATTATCATAAAGCTCATCAAAGAAAAAGTAAGCAGCGCCAAAAAGCTGGAGGGCTCGGCGGCAATTCCCCAAAGCGAAGCGCCGGAGCGGGAAATAATCGCCGAAGCCAAAATAGAAAGCAAAAACGCTCCCCATACTATAAAAACGCGGTGGTAGGGCAAAGAAACGCTGCCCGCTCTTATGGAATGCGCGAGATACAACACAAAAGACAAAAACACCAAAACTGAGACCATGAGCAGTTTGTTGAATTCAACCGGAGCTATAGTTACGGGCAAAAACCACACCGGCAATAAAAACGCGAGCGCCATGAGGCACCACTGCGCCGCCTTGTAAAGAAAATCGCCTGGGATGGACATATTGTAAATTATACAAAACCCAGCCCCGACGTAAAGTCGGGGCTGGGGATTTAGATTCTCCGCTCATAAGCCGAGTTCTGTTTAAATAGCCATCTGTCTGGGCCCTCGATTGCTCTCGGGCTCTAGCCCCCGTTTAATAGGGTTGCACCGGGCAAGTGTTTTTCACCATGCGCTGTCGCCAACGCATGCTGTGAGCTTTTACCTCACCTCTTTTCACCCTTGCGTCCCGCACCATTTGAAGAGAAGGATTTTGGCAATTAACCAAAATTCAACAAAAATGGTGCGGGATCCGCGGTATTGTCTCTGTGACACTCTCTCGCGCCTTGCCAATTCTGCTGCGAGCGCTTGCCCGCCGAAGCTTTAGCGAAGGCGGGTGGCCGTTAGCCACTGCCTCAAAATGAGAGGTGGGATGTTGGAAGTTAGATGTGAGAAACTTCTCACTTCTAATCTCTCATTTCCAACTTCTCAAATAGTGCTCGGACTTTCCTCCCGCGCCCAAAGCTTGCGCATTGCGGCGGGCGGCTATCCGGCAAAGAATCTTCCCATATTATAGCGCGTCCCCAAAAAATTGCAAGTCCATAACAGCTCAACAGGGACTTTATGTTGAGCAGTAGCATCTGAAATCCCCAAAATCGGCATATAAATTAAAATATTCTCCTGCTTCGCCTGTGGATAACTGCTCGGGTTTTGCTCGGGCATATTATGATATACTAGTTATATGCTTACCTATCGCCAAAAACAAGTTAAGGACTTTGTTGAGAAAACGATTTTACGCAAAAGCGTCGTTCCATCAGAACGAGAAATAGCCAAACATTTCCACATAGCGCCATCAACCGTTCATGAACATCTCAAAGAGATTGAAGAAAGGGGTTATCTGAACCGTAATCCCGGAAAGCGCCGCGGTATTAGTATTAGAAAAAACGAGGGGCTAATAAAAATTCCCCTGCTTGGCACTATTGCCGCCGGCGAGCCAATTCATGTATTTGAAGCACACAAAGAAACTATTGCTGTCCCAAAAAGTAAAATCCCCTCTTCGTCGGAAGTTTATGCTCTCCGTGTAGTCGGCAATAGCATGATTGACGAAAATATAAATAACGGAGATACCGTACTGATAAAAAAACAAGATGTCGCTGAAAATGGAGATAGGGTAGTCGCTCTACTTAATAGAAATGAAGCGACGCTAAAAACTTTCTACAAAGAAAATGGGCGAGTGCGGCTACAGCCAGCAAATAAAAACTATCAACCCATTATAGTAAAAAATTGGCAGGAGCTAGCTTTACAGGGTGTTTTGTTAGATGTAATAAAAACTAATGAAACAGAACAGCCAGCTCAAACCTTTGTTTTTCCATCAAAAGAAAGTAGTCAACAACGTGGTAAAATAACAAGCTATCTAAATAAAGTTTATAACGGCGATGTAATGCGTGTTTTAAAAGATTTACCAGATAACAGCGTGGATATGATTTTTGGTGATCCGGATTACAACGTTGGTATCAAATACGGAGAAAATAATTACACAAAAAAATTCGAAGATTATATAAATTGGTATATAGAACTCACCAAAGAATCAAT
>MFHE01000001.1 GCA_001778495.1 Candidatus Giovannonibacteria bacterium RIFCSPHIGHO2_01_FULL_45_24 | reverse complement strand
CTCAAAAATCCAGCAAGCTTAAGGGCTTAACTTTTGTATTTACCGGCGGTTTAGAAACGATGACCAGGGAACAAGCGGAAGAGTTAGCCAGAGAAAGTGGGGGAGATGCTTCTTCTTCGGTGGGCAAAGAAACCAGTTATGTGGTAGTCGGAGAGGAGCCGGGATCAAAGTATGAAAAGGCAAAAAAAATCGGTGTAAAAGTTATCACCGAAAAAGATTTTTTGAAGATGCTGAAATAACCTCGAGAGGCTCAAGGCAAATCTGCCATACGACCCACTTTCGACCCTCGACTCTTCGCTCGGGAGTTTTCAAGTGGGTGTATGGCTGATTTGCCTAATTCTCGCCTCTGAATGGTTGTAAGTATTCCTTTTTAAGCTCTGGCAGTCGGTCATTTTTAATCGCTTCTCTTGTTTCCGTCATCAAGTTGTTGAAAAAGTAAACATTGTGGACAGTGGCGTTTTCTCCGGCCAGTAGATCTTTTGACTTGAACAATCTATGCAGTTCAGCTTTCGACACGACATCGCAAGTCGTACATTGGCAGTCTTGTTCTAATTTAGATTGGTCGTCTTGGAATTTTCCCTTGGTAATATCAAGATGCCCCTTTTTAGTGTAAATACGGCCATGGCGCGCTTCGCGGGTGGGGATCACGCAGTCGAAAGTATCAATTCCCAGCTCCACGCTTTCAAAAATATCGTCGATTTTTCCAATGCCCAAAAAGTGCCTGGGCCGGCTTTCGTCCAAGTGGGAGATAGCCCAGCGCAAGACATCAAACATTCCGCTTCGGGACCGGCCCAACGAGCCGCCGATTGCTATTCCGCCGAAAGGCAAAGAGTTGATAAATTTTGCGCTCTCTTCTCGTAAATCTTTAAATTCTCCGCCCTGCACAATACCGTAAAGAATTTGGTCTTTTCTGGTGTGGGTTTGCAGGCAAATTCTAGCCCAGCGGTGAGTTCTTTCCATAGCTGCTTTAGTGTATTCATAGTCGTGGTGAGGAGAAGTGCATTCGTCAAAGGCCAGAATCAAGTCTGCCCCTAATTTTTCTTGAATTTGGATTGAAAGGGCTGGTCCTAAAAATTGATCTTGGAAAAAAGCCCCCTCTTCGGTAATTTTAACGAGATTTTTGTCGGGTCTAAATTCCAAGGTTCGACCTTTATCTGTTAAAGGTCGAACCTTGGCTTGATCGGCAGGAAAAAAATTGCTTAATTTTCCAACCCCGTGTTCTCGGCCGAATCCGTGGCTAAAAACTTGAAATCCGCCGCTATCGGTGATCGTTGGCATGTTTTCCCCAAAAAGTTTTTGTATTTTAGGAAGATTGGCAATTTCTCCTTTGGGATCCTTAAAATCTTGCCAGAGGTGATAGGTGTTGGCCATCACTAAATTAGTTTTAGTTTCGGGAATTCTGGACGGCGGCAAGCATTTGATTTGCCCATGAGTGCCGACTATGGCGTAAGCCGGAGTCTCGATTATTCCATGCGGGGTTTCAATGATACCGGCGCGAGCTTTGGTTATCGCATCTTTTTTAATGATCTTAAACATGGCTCACCTTTTTAATAAGTTAAGTTTTAACATATTAATTATTTTTAAGGATTTAGTCAAAGACAAAACCGAGCTGATCTCGGTTATTTTTGTTTGAAAATTGTGTTTTGCAGGGTTTCAAGGCGGGACTCTTTTTGGGAGAGTCTCTGCCCTAGATCTTTATTTTGAGGGAAAAAGGCAACAATTTTTTGTAAAAGAGGCACTTCTTTGAGAAGAGTGTCCATTTCTTCTTTCTTGCCGCGCTTTTTGCCAAAGTCGCCATAGGCTCCGACTAAAATAAAGCTTGTTTCCAGCCAGGCCTTTTTTTGCCAGGGTTGGGGATATCCGCAGTGGTAAGCTCTCTCCAGCCATTCGATAGCTTTTTTCTCGTTAATGACATCTCCGTCAAAAGCATAAAGTTCGCCGTAAGCTCGAGAAGATGCCCAAACGAACGGCTTCTCGTACCACTTTATCTTAGTTGAGAATTGCAGTCGGTTAGCGCCCAAAAAAAGGTAAGCAGAGCAAAAGTTCGGATTGCTTCTCAAAATGTCTTTCAGAATTTTTATTCCTTCCGCCGCTGCCTGGTCTGCTTTTCTGAGTCCGGAATAACGGCCCTCATATTTAGCGGCGAATTTGGCCTGATCGAATTTTAAGGTGGCGCGCATAAATAACATATGCTCGTCAATGCTGTTTTCCGTCAAAGACAATCCTTTTTCGACGAAGTAATGATAGCGCTGGACCCGCTCTTTGTATCCGTTAACTTGAGTGACATCTTTTTCTTCGTCGGCCCTTAAATTTAACTCGCGTCCGATCAATAGCCACTCGGCGGAGGCCCAGAGGGCGTAGATATATGGGTCATCGGGGTATTTGTGTATCAGAACTCGAGCCATGCGCTCTGCCTCTTGGTCGGCTTCTAAGAGACGAGTGTGGTTGTAGGTTTTGTTTAAAACGGCCTCTGCCTCTTGGTATTTTTGAATTTCCGCCGGGGAAGTTAACTGGAAAGCCAGCAAAAGCAAGACAGATTTCATCAAAAGTTCTCCTTTGCCCTGTTAAATAATTTGCAAAGCAAATTGCTGCAAAGTAGCATTTAACGGGGTGAATGTTAAAAATCAGTTAAACAATTATACAACAAAAAGTAGGAAAAAGCAATAATTTGGAGTTCGTTGATTGGACGTGTATAATGAAAAGATATGAATCAAAAAATACAAATTTATACTACCCCGGCTTGCCCTTATTGCCATATGGCCAAAGAATATTTTAAGAGCAAGAATTTGCCCTATGAGGAATACGACGTTTTAAAGGATTTGCAGAGAAGACAGGAAATGGTTCAGGAAAGCGGTCAAATGGGGGTGCCGGTGATTAAAATTAACGGGAAAATTGTGATTGGATTCAATAAAGGTAAAATTAACGAGCTACTTGATCTTTAAGGTTCGACCTTAAATCTTAAAAAAGGTCGAACCTTGATAAAACCATGGACATCAAACCACTATCTTTTGAAAAAGAATTAGTTGGGCTTTCCAAACGAACTTTGGAGATTCACCACGACAAGCTTTACGCCGGGTATGTAAAGAAAGCGGGGGAGATTTCGGAGAAACTGGCGGCCCTGGCGAAATCAGGAGAATATGAAGGCAATGCCACTTACAGCGAACTGCGAGCTCTTAAAGCAGAGGAAACTTTTGCGGTTAACGGCGTTTATCTGCACGAATGGTATTTTGACGGACTGGGAGGAGATGGAGATTGGGAAAAGGCCCCTGAATTATCAAAGGCCTTGGAAGAAAAATGGGGAACAGTTGAAAACGGCCTCAAATATTTTTCGGCTTGTGCTATGGCGGCGCGCGGGTGGTCGGTTTTGGCTTGGGATGCCAAAGCCGGAAAATTAAAACATTATAACTCTGATGCTCATAATCAGGGTGGTGTCTGGGGAGCCCTCCCTATTATTGTTCTTGATGTTTACGAACACGCCTATTTTATAGACTATGGTTCCGATCGCAAAAAATACATCGAAGATTTTTGGAAAAACTTTAGTTGGGACAAAGCGGAAGAACTTTATCTAAAAGCCCAAGAAGTAAGATTTGATTAACGCCAACTTGAGAACCAAAAGAGATAGTTTTGCACGGCCGGTGAAAGAGGAAGCCCATAGGTGAATGGACTGAAATACAAGAAGCCAGCAACCGAAATGAAAAGAAGAAAAGCAAAGAGGCCCTTTCTTGTCTCGTGGCCAGCTTGCAGCTTTACGGGGTTTGTTTTATCCGTTAAATAAGCCAAAGTTAAGAGAGCGAAAATTAAGGAAGGGAAGTAGTGGTATAAAAACATTACTCGCTTAATGCCGATAAAAGGAAGGAGGCTGATAAAGAAACCAATTAACAAAAAACTTTCTGTAAAATTTGGCCATTTACGGTGCAGAAGATTTTTAAGCGAATTTAAAATCAAATAAACTATAGCTATTGAGCCGGCCCACCAAATGAAAGGATTGCCAAGGAGATAAACTTTTTCTTGCGTAGCGCCCAGATTTTTTTCCCAATAAAAAACCGTTCGCTTTAAAAAGGGCCAGCTGTACCACTGGCTGCCATAAGGATGTTTGTTGGTGATGCGTTGGTTGGATTGGTACATCTGCTTATTCAGTTCTTTGAATTTTTCTACAAAACGGAGCGGTTTTATTTCCGGATTATTTTGGTGCATATTACCCGCTAGAGTTTTTTGAAATGCCGAGGACATGAAAGCATCGCCCGGGCCGGATTTGGGCAAAAGATAAAAATGCAGAGCAAAAATAGAGGTGTAAATAGCTAGGGGAATTAAAATTAAGCCAAAGAAATCTTTTATCAAAAACCTCAAGGTCGAACCTTTATCTGACCAAGGTTCGACCTTGAGGTTTTTGACCAGTCTGACTAATTCAAAAACTAAAATCATGCCCAAGAAGGCCAAGCCGGTCCACTTTACAGAGGCGGCCAAACCGGCCATAGAGCCTGTTAAAATCAGATACAGGGCTGCCCTGTTAACACTGTTAACAGGGCAGCCCTGTATCTGATGGCGAAATTTAAGATAAAACAAAAGAGCGGAAAAACCAAAAAGCAAAAGAAAAGAGTCCAGAAGGATAAAACGAGACTGGGCATTTAAAGCATTTTCGAAGATAATAAAAATTCCGGCCAAAAAAGAAGCGCGTGTAGAAAAACCAAGCTCTAATGCCAAAAGAAAAATTACTAGCGGCAAAAGAGTGCCAGCCAAAGCAGGAAGGAGTCTCAACCAAAGGTATTGTTGGTTGGAGAATGTTTCGCCAATGTTGGCAAAAGAAAAACCGGGCTGAAATCCGGTTATATAACCCACGCCGCTAAGGAGCAGTTTGCCCAGGGGCGGATGAATATCGAAAAAATATTGTCCGGTAAAATAGCCGGAGATGAATTTGCCGAAGTGCACTTCATCGAAAACGGTTTGATTAGGGTGCCCGAAAAAGGCAAAATGGGTTAAAATGCTTAACCCCAAAAGCAGGAAGAAAAGTTTTTTCTTGGTACTCAAAGTAATTTTTAGTATAATAGAAAAATGGAAAGTGAAAAAGTGTATGACTTAATTATTATCGGCGGTTCGGCAGCGGCCACGGCGGCCGGTATTTACGCCGCGCGGCGTAACCTTAACTTTAAGATTATTACCAAGGATTTTGGCGGAGAAGTGGCCACTTCCGGAGAAATCGGCAACTGGCCGGGAATCAGTAAAACTGATGGGGTTACTTTGTCCCAGCAATTTAAAGATCATTTGAAGTTCTACAATGTTGTGCCTGAAGAGGATGTAGAAGTAGAAAAGATTGCCAAACAAAATGATGGTCTTTTTTGCCTTTCTGCTAAAAAAGACGGGGTGGCCATGGCTTCCGAAAAATTAGAAGCAGAAGACGGCGCTGCTCTTAAATGCGACTATTTGGCCAAGACGGTTATTATTACAACAGGAGTGCATCCGCGGGAATTGAATATTCCAGGCGAGAGGGAGTTTCGAAACAAAGGAGTAAGTTATTGCACGGTTTGCGATGGTCCGGTTTTTGCCGGAAGAATAACCGCTACTGTCGGAGGGGGCAACTCTGCCTTAGAATCCGCTTTAATGCTGGCCGACCTTTCCACCAAGGTTTATGTGCTGAACAAAAATCCCCAGTTTAAAGGCGATCAAATTTTGATTGATAATTTAAATGCCAAAAAAAATGTTGAAATTATTTATGGCGCCAAAACTACAGAAATTTTAGGCAGTCAGTTTGTAAGCGGCTTAAAATATACCGATGTTGAAGGCCAGCCGCAAGAACTGAAACTCGATGGTATTTTTGTGCATATCGGGATGATTCCCAATAGCGGTATTGCTCCTGAAGGTACAGAAAAAAATAATTTTGGAGAAATTGTGGTGAACAAAAATTGTGAAACCAGTGTTCCCGGTCTTTACGCGGCCGGCGACGTGACCGACGTGCCTTTTAATCAAATTGTCATTGCTGCCGGCCAAGGGACGACTGCTCTTCTTTCGGCCGT